>CALDNB010000102.1 GCA_937914775.1 uncultured Clostridia bacterium | reverse complement strand
TTCCGGATTTTTTGATGCAATATTAGCGGAAAAGGTCATTCCAAAACCGATTCCTCCCTATGTGAAGCCGCCGTTAGCGTACTTCTTTTTGTTTTACTGTTATTTCATTTTGAAAGTCTATTTCGATGTTATCATTCTCGCGTATATCCCCTGAAAGGATTTTTTCTGCAATTAAGTTTTCTATGTTGTCTTGTATTGCCCTTTTTAAAGGACGTGCTCCGTAGTTTGAATTTCTGCACTTTTCTACTATAAAGTTAACAGAGTCTTCTGAAAATTCACACATTATATTTTTAGAAAATAATCGTGCTTTTAGTTCGGACAACATATTACCTGCAATTTCTTTTAATTCTGCTATATTCAGTGCTTTAAATACAACTATATTATCAATTCTGTTTAAAAATTCAGGTTTAAACAACTTTTTAATCTGTGATATAACATTGCTCTTAATCTCTTTATAGTCCTGATTTTCCAGATTTCCAAATCCCATTTTTGCTTTATCGGTAATTTCTCTGGCGCCGATGTTTGTTGTCATAATTATAACAGTATTTTTAAAATCAACTGTTCTCCCGCTTGTGTCTGTCAGTTTTCCGTCGTCCAATATCTGAAGCAGAATATTAAATACGTCGTGATGGGCTTTTTCGATTTCATCAAGGAGAATAACGGAATGTGGTTTTCTTCGTATTTTTTCTGTTAGTTGACCTCCCTCGTCATAACCTATATACCCCGGCGGTGCGCCAATTAATTTTGACACAGAATGTTTTTCCATATATTCGCTCATATCAAGCCGAATAAGTGAGTTTTCGCTACCAAACACTATTTTTGCCAGTTGCTTTGAAATTTCTGTTTTACCTACTCCTGTTGGTCCTGCAAAGATAAACGTGCCTATGGGTTTTTGGGGGTCGTTAAGTCCAATCCGTCCGCGTTTTATTGCTTTTGAAATAACGTCTATTGCTTCATCCTGACCTTTAATAACATTTTTTAATTTTTCTTCAATTGATATTAAGGCGTTTGCTTCTTTTTGGTTTAACTGTGTTACGGGAATGTCTGTAATTGTTGATACTGCCGCTTTTATATGTTCTGTTGTTAAAATTTTAGGCTCTGTTTCTTCGGAGGCAATTTTCCGCATAATTTCATTACTTGCCGACTGAAGTTTGGTTGCTTTCTCATAGTCCTTTGATTCTATTGCTTTGTCCATTTCGTTTATTAATTTAATATATTTTTTGTTAAGAAGTCTGGGATTGTGTTTTGAAAACTCAGAGTATTTTAAATTTGATGATGCTTCGTCTATTAAGTCAATTGCTTTATCAGGTAAAAATCTGTCCTGAATATATCTGACAGACATATCTACGGCACATTTTATTGTTTCGTCAGATATTATAACATTGTGAAATTTTTCATATCTGTCCTTAATTTTAGTCAGTATTTCTATTGTTTCCACGGGTGACGGCTCACTAACCATTACTGGCTGAAATCTTCGCTCTAGTGCCTTGTCTTTTTCGATGTATTTTCTGTATTCACCAATAGTTGTTGCACCGATTAAACGAAATTCTCCACGTGCTAAGAGGGGTTTTAATATATTTGCCGCATCAATTGCACCTTCTGCGCTTCCTGCACCAACTAAATTGTGCAGTTCGTCAATAAAAAGTATAACATTATTACTTTTTTTAACTTCATCAATTATTTTTTTCAGCCTGTCTTCAAAATCACCTCTGTATTTTGTTCCTGCAACCATAGAGGATAAGTCAAGTGCAACAATTCTTTTGTCAGTAAAATCGTCAGGCATTTCGCCTGATGCTATTTTCTGAGCAAGCGCTTCAACTATTGCTGTTTTACCGACTCCAGGCTCTCCTATAATACACGGATTATTCTTGTTTCTTCTTGATAAAATATTGATTACTCTTTCAAGTTCCTTTTCGCGTCCTATTACTTTGTCTAATTTTCCTGATTTTGCAAGTTCAGTTATATCTTTCCCGAATTTATCAAGAGTAGGAGTAGGCTTTGACTGTGTGCCGTCCCCTGTCTGGGTTTGCCTGTTAATCAGTTTTTCAAACAAATTTTCAACGGGTATTTCAGCAGAAATAAGCACCCGCAGTGCAATGTTATCACCGCTTCTTATAATAGCCATAAGTATATGTTCAGTTCCAATATATTTACTTCCGCACTGCCTTGAAAAATCGTATGAACGTTCAGTTATTTTTATTGCCGCAGGGGTAAAATAATTTCGTTTGATTTTCCTTGCGTTGGTGTCATCGTCATAAAAACACATTCCTGTTAAACTGTTAATTTTCTTTATTGCAACGGTTTCAGTAAGTCCGTATCCTAAAAGTGCCTTTGCTGCTATACCCGTGCCCTCTCTTATCAGTCCTATTAAAATATGCTCACTTCCAATTGCATAACTTCCGTTTGTTGCTGCAAATTCTTTTGCATAGTTAAGTGCCCTTGAACTAAAGTCGTTAAATTTGTTGTCTATCCCCAATTTTTCTCACCTCTTAACTTTATTATTAACAATTATTTATATTTATATTATTATTCGGATTGTATTGACAAATTACTAAAATTGTAGTATAATATAATTAGTCCAATCACTGGACAAATTAACTGAGAGATCGTGAAAATAATGGAAACTAATAAAAAAAGCAGTCTTCAGGTAATCAAAAATAACAATAAAAAAATGATTTTAAAACTTATTCATAAAAACAAATGTATCACCCGTGCGGAATTAAAAAGGATAACGGGACTTGCACCTACAACTGTTTCAACTTTAGTTGATGAGTTGATTGCAGAAGGTATTGTTAAAGAAACAGGTGTTTTTGATACAGGCGGAATAGGAAGAAAAGCAGTATCAATTGAGATTAATTCTACAGGAAAATATTTTGCTGGTGTTGAAATTGAAAGTGATTATACCTTTGTAGATATATACGATTTATGTTTTAATGTTGTTTTTTCAGCACAGTCAGAAACTGGTGACTATGAAAAAACCAAAAACTTTATAGTTGACAGTCTTAATAAAGGACAGGAAAAACTTAATTCAGAATTACATTCAGTTTCAATTGGTGTTTCGGGTATTGTTGACCCCAAAACAAGCAAAATTCTTTTATCAACAGTAGTAGACATTGAAGATGAGAATTTTGTTTGCGACATACAATCTGCATTTCCTGAGGCTTATGTATATTTACTTAACTCATCTGGGCTTATTGCTTTTGCAGAAAAAGAACAGAGGGGCGTTATGGACCTTGTAACTGTGGATATTGGTAAGGGTGTTGGTTCAGGTATAATTATTGACGGAAGAATATATACAGGAGCAGGTGGTACCGCAGGAGAGTTCGGACATATAAGCATTGATATAAATGGTGAAAAGTGTAAATGCGGCAACAGAGGGTGTACTGAAATTTATACTAATACCCACACCATAAGACGGAAAGCCGCCGCAATTCTTGGTGTTGAAAAAGTAACATTAAGGGAAGTTAAAGAACAGGCAGACAGTGGAAATGTTGAAATATGCAATTTGTTAAATGAAGTTGCCGAAGTTTTATCAGTTGCTTTGGTTGGTTTAATAAATATGATGGCGCCACAGAGCGTTGTTATCAGCGGAAAAATTAAAGAACTGGGAAGTGCGTTTTTAGTACCTTTAATTAAAGCCGTAAGTGACAAATGTTCACTGAAATCAACACAAATTGAATATTCATCTGTAGATGGAAACGCGGTAACTTTAGGTGGAGTAAAATTAGCATTTGCAAAAATGTTAAAATAATGTTATAATAAAAAGGAGAGAAAAAAATGAGCACAGAAAAAGAAGTTGTAATGAACGGCGCAGGTATTGCGGAAATAGGTTTTCCTATGTGGCCGCAGTTTCAACCTGAAACAATCGAAAAGGCTATGGAGCCTTTAAAAAGCGGTAAAGTAAGTTACTGGACCGGTACAGTTGGTATGGAATTTGAAGAGAAATTTGCTAAATGGGTTGGAGCAAAAATGGCAGTTTCCTGCACAAATGGTACTGCAGCATTGCACATTGCTTTAGCATCTTTAGGTATCGGACCAGGTGATGAAGTAATTGTACCTTCATATTCATTTATCGCATCATCGTTTTCAGTTGTTCAGGCAGGTGCTATTCCTGTTTTTGCAGATGTTACAGACGACCACACAATAGACCCTGATTGCATTGAAAAACTTATCACAAAAAGAACAAAAGCCATTATCGTTGTTCACTTGTACGGTACTATCTGTGATATGGGCAAAGTTTTGGAAATTGCGAAAAAACACAATCTTAAAGTAATCGAAGACTGTGCACAGTGCTTTGGTGGTGAATACAATGGCATTAAAGCCGGTGTTATCGGTGACATGGGTTGTTTCTCATTCTGCCAGAGTAAACACTTTACAACAGGCGGCGAAGGCGGTATGGTTGTAACTAACGACGAAGATGCAGGTTGGGAAGCACGTTCATTCAGAGACCACGGCTACGACGTAAAAACAAGAATGAATATGCTTGCATTGGAAGAAAAACTTCCTTACATACACAACAGAGTTGGTTTTAACTTCAGAATGACAGAAATGCAGTCTGCTATTGGTATTCAGGAATTAGCAAGATTTGACAGTTGGAACCTTGCAAGAAGAAAAGAATATGCTAAAATGTACGATGAAGCATTTGCAGGAATGAAAGGTATTAAGAAACTTCCTGTAAACACAGAGGAAAGAAAAAACAGTTACTGGTGGTATCCGATATTGATTGATTTAGATGTCCTTGACTGTACAGCAGCAGAAATTCTTAAAGAATTAGGTGCTTTGAAAATTCCTTGCTACGGTATTCAATGGCCAGAAGCATACGAAGAAAAAGCATATAAAGAATTAAACGGCTTTGGTACAAGCCAGTTCCCATTTAAGTCTAAGGAATATACAAGTAAAAAATCAGTAAGATATGATAAGGTTGTATGTCCTCACGCTAAAGGATTAAGAGCACAAACTGTTTGCTTGTTCTTGCATCCTACATGGGAAAAAGAACATATTGAAAGATGTATTGCAGGGCTTAAAGATGCAATTGCAAAACATTTAAAATAATTTTAGGAGGAAAGTTTATGAAAATTAAGTGGGGCGTTATTGGTTGCGGCGGTATTGCTGACAGAAGAACATTGCCTGGCATGATGCTTGCGGACAATGTTGAGTTAGTTGCTGTTATGGATGCAAATATAGATTTTGCATTAAAGGCAAAAGAGAAGTACGGTGCAAAATATGCTTTTGACAAAGCAGAGGACTTACTTGCTCTTGATGAAATCGATGCAGTATATATTGCATCACCTGTTGCTTTCCATACAGAACAGACAGTTATGGCTGCTAAAGCAAAAAAACACATTTTGCTTGAAAAACCAATGACATTGACATCAGAAAAATCAAAAGAACTTGCTGATGTTTGTGCTGAAAACGGCGTAAAAATCGGTGTTGGTTTGATGATGAGATTCCATACATACCATCAGATGATGAAAAAACTAATTGAAGATGGTAAACTTGGTGAAATAGTATCTATGAGAGCACAGTTAACATGCTGGTATCCTGATATGCCGGGTAACTGGAGACAGGCTAAGGCAACAGCCGGCGGCGGCTCACTAATGGATATGGGTATTCACTGTGTTGACTTGTTACAATACATAAGCGGTCTTAAAGCAAAAGAAGTTGCTTCATTCTCAGGAACTCAGATTTTTGACTATGAAGTTGAAGACGGCGGAAGTATTATAATGAGAATGGAAAACGGCGCCACCGCTTATGTTGA
>CALDNB010000101.1 GCA_937914775.1 uncultured Clostridia bacterium | reverse complement strand
ATTGTCGTTTAAGTCCATAGCACCTGCAAGGGCTGTAACGTCACCGTCATTTGCTACTTCTACGGGAATGTTTTCACCAATTTCTTTTGCAACATCAAGGTACATATTTTTAACTTTCTTATCAAAGTCCTCTTCGTTAACTTTTAAGAAAAGAGAAGCAACCATAATTCTGTTGTCAACATATACACCTGCACTTGATACGCCGATAGCGTCAACTCTCGGCATATATGATGCAGCAGTTTTCATTGCATCTAAAATGCCCTGATAATGGTAGTCAGGATCCTCGTTAATTTTGGGGAACCATACAACTTCTTCTGAAAATACGCTTTCACCATTAACAACTGCACTTACTTTTCTGTCACTTCCACCTGCGTCAAAACCGATTCTGCAACCGTCTAAGTGTCTGCCTATAGGTGCAGCAGCAGATTTATCCTTTGGTGCATTTTCCAATTTGCAAACTATTACTTCAAAAGGTTTCTCATATACCTTTTCCATAAAGTGAACATCAAAATCACGTGAGCCTTTATCTTTAAAAGCATCTTTAATTTTGTTACCGATTACTTCGCTTCCTGCAATGTAAATTTTGTAACCACCTGCAACCCATAAAAGGGCTTTTGCCATTCTTTCTACAAATTTGAAGTTTTCTTCGTCGTGTCCTGTTCCGTCAACAAAAACACGTGTCTTGTATGTAACAGTGTATCCTTTGTTTCTTTCAATTGCAATAATAATGTCTTGTCCTTCGTCTTTTGTTGCTTCCCTCATATCTCTGCACACAACTGATAACGGTGCAAACTGGGGGTCAAGTTTTGCATTAACTTTAAGATTCATATTTAACCTCTCCCTTAATAATAGTATTTAAAACATTAAATTCACTGTCGCAAATTATAATATCCGCATCTTTGCCAACTTCAAGGGAACCTTTTTTGTCAGCAATACCAATAGTTGTTGCAGGATTTAACGATGCACAGTTTACACATTCCCAAAGAGGTATCTGTGAATTTGTGTAAGCATTCCATACACCTCTGTTTAAAGGAAGTACACTTCCTGCAACGGTACCGTCTTCAAGTCTGCATACAATATCTCTGTAAATGATTTTCTGACCGCCTAAAGTGTATTCTCCGTATGGCAAACCTCCTGCAGGTAAACAGTCAGTAATAAAGCATAATTTTCTTCCCTTTAGTTTCCACAAAATATCATACAGTGCAGTAGAAACGTGGAATGTATCAACAATCAACTCACAGGACACATCGGAATTGAAAACTGCAGTAACCACACCCGGTGCTCTGTGAGCAAGAGGTGTCATAGCGTTAAACAGATGTGTTGCATGAGATACACCGTTTTTAGTTGACTCCATGGCACAGTTATAATCTGCAGATGTGTGTCCCATAGAAATAACCACATCAGTCTCGTTTTTCATTTTTCTTATTTCATCAAAATTACCGACATCTTCCTCGGGAGCAAGTGTTATAATTTTGATAATATCTGAATACTCCTTAACAAAATTGGAATCAGGCTTTAATATGTATTTTTCGTCCTGAGCACCTTTTTTGGAAGCACTAATGAATGGTCCCTCTGCGTGGCAACCCAAAATGGTACTGCCCTCCCAGGTTTCGCTTTCTTTTTTAAGTTTTCTTAAAACTTCAAGTGCTTTTTTTATTACAGACATATCTTCAGTCATAGTTGTAGGAAGATAACCTGTAACGCCGTTTTTAAGAAGTGCACCGGAAATTACTCTTATGCTTTCTTCTTCACCGTCACAAACGTCTTTTCCCATATAACCGTGAATGTGCAAATCAATAAGCCCCGGGGATACATATCCGCCTTTTGCATCAATTATTTCGGCATCGGCAGGAACATCGTCCTTTGGCACTATTCCTAAAATAACGTCGGAATATAAAAGAGCACAGTTTTCGGCAATTCTGTCTTTTAAAATGATTTTTCCGTTTATTATCGCTTTCATTTTACCTTCACTCCTCTATTTTACAGTATATCATACAATTTTTCAGTTTGCAACTGAAATTAACAATTTTCTGTATGGGAAAGTTTACAAAAAAAGAGATGTGAAAACACATCTCTTTTAATATTAATCTACTACACTGGCACATCTGTCACATAACTCTTCTTTTGTGTTGCCGACAGTTTCGCTGTACATCCAGCAACGTGCACATTTTTCGCCTTTTGGTGCAGTAACAGAAATCTTAACACCTGCTAAGTTTTCTGCTTTGTAAGCATTTTTGGGTGCTTCGTCAATGTTTTTAAGTTCTGCACCTGAAGTAATGAATATTGTAGCAAGTTCGCTTTCTATTGATTTAATAAAATCATAATTCTTGTCGTCTGCATATACAACAACATTTGCGCCTAAAGGATGACCGATTAATTTTTCTGCTCTTGCAATTTCAAGGGCTTTTGAAACGTCATCTCTTAAGTCCAAAATCTTGTTCCATTTTTCTTCCAAGGCACTGTCAAAAGTACTTTCGTCTGCATTTTTCATATCTGTTAAGAATACGCTTTCTGCAGCATCCTCTTTTTTGTGAGGCATATAACTCCAGATTTCTTCTGCAGTAAATGAAAGAATAGGTGCAATCATTCTTACAAGTGCATCAAGAATTATATACATTGCAGTCTGTGATGAACGTCTTAACTTGTCGTCCTTTTTCTCACAGTATGTTCTGTCCTTAATTACGTCTAAATAGAAGTTACTTAAATCAACTACGCAGAAGTTGTGGATAGCGTGATAAATCAAATAGAATTCGTAACTGTCGTATGCAGCATTTACTTTTTCTATTAATTTATTTAGTCTCATTAAGATATATCTGTCGATTTCCTCAAGGTTTTCTACCATATCGCAGTCAGGGTTAAAGTCAGAAATAGAGCCCAGAATGTATCTTGCAGTATTTCTAATCTTTCTGTAAACTTCTGACAACTGTTTTAGCAAATCTTTTGAAATCTTAACATCTGATTTGTAGTCGGAAGAAGCAGCCCAAAGTCTTAAAATGTCTGCGCCGTATTCGTTAATTATTTCAATAGGCGGAAGACCATTGCCCAAAGATTTTGACATCTTTCTCTTTTCTTCGTCTATAACAAATCCGTGTGTTAACACTGTCTTGTACGGTGCAACACCGTTTTTAGCAACAGAAGTTAATAGTGAAGACTGGAACCAGCCTCTGTACTGGTCGTTACCCTCAAGATACAAGTCCGCAGGGAAGTCAAGTTCAGGACGCTGTCTTATAACTGCCTCATGTGATGAACCGCTGTCAAACCAAACGTCCATTGTGTCAGTTTCTTTAATAAACTCAGTTCCGCCGCAAGAGCATTTGTAACCCTCAGGCATTAAGTCTTTTGCATCAAGTTCAAACCATGCATTTGTACCTTTTTCGCCAAAGATTTTAGCAACATAATCAATAGCGTCAGGATCAATGATTGGCTTTTTACAGTCAGCACAGTAGAAAATCGGGATAGGTACACCCCATAATCTCTGACGTGAAATACACCAGTCGCTTCTTTCAGCAACCATGCTTGAAATTCTGTCTTCACCCCATGCAGGAATCCAGTTAACGTTTTTGATTGCTTCTAAAGCCTTATCTTTAAAGCCGTCAACTGATGCAAACCATTGTTCCGCAGCACGGAAAATAATTGGGTTGCCGCATCTCCAGCAGAAAGGATAACTGTGAGTTATAGGCTCAATTGCAAGTAATGACTCAGTTGACTTTAACTGTTCAATAATTGCATCGTTTGATTTTTTGTAGTACATTCCTGAGAACTGACCTGCGTGTTCGTTTAATACACCCTTAGAGTCAACAGGAACAATCATAGGTACATCGTAGTTTTTACAAGCCATATAGTCCTCTGCACCGTGACCTGGAGCAGTGTGAACGCAACCTGTACCTGCATCTAAAGTAACGTGGTCGCCGTTAATTACAAGTGAGTCTCTGTCAAGGAAAGGATGAGCGCAAACCATTTTTTCAAGGTCTCTGCCTTTAAATGTTTTTACAACTTCATACTCACCAAAACCAACTGCTTTTTGTACTGCGTCAATAAGTTCTGATGCAAGAACGTAAATGTCACCGTTTGCTACTTTAACTAATGAATATTCAAAGTTACCGTTAAGTGCAATAGCAACGTTACCTGGCAATGTCCATGTAGTGGTTGTCCATATAACAAAATATACTTTGTCTTTTAAATCACCAAACAAACCGTTGTCTTCTTTTACTTTGAATTTTACATAGATTGAATTTGTAGTATCGTCTTTGTACTCAATTTCTGCTTCAGCAAGAGCAGTTTCACAGTCAGTACACCAGATAACGGGTTTTAAGCCCTTGTAGATGTATCCGTTTTTAGCCATTGCACAGAATGTTTCAATCTGTTTGCCCTCGTATTCAGGCTGCAATGTAACATAAGGAACATCCCATTTACCAAAAACACCAAGACGTTTAAACTGTGTACGCTGATTGTCAATGTACTTTTCAGCAAACTCTTTACATACTTTTCTGAATTCAACTGCGCTTACTTCACTTCTGTTAATACCAAGTTTTTTTATTGCCTGTTTTTCAATAGGTAAACCATGTGTATCCCAGCCCGGAACGTAGGGCGCGTTATAACCTGTCATGCTTTTGTGCTTGATAATAATATCTTTCAAAACCTTGTTAAGGGCATGACCGATGTGTATGTCGCCGTTAGCAAAAGGAGGTCCGTCGTGCAAAATGAATGACGGTTTCCCTTCGTTTTTCTTTAGCATTTTGTTGTACAAGTCTGATTTTTCCCATACTTCCAAAGTTTCAGGTTCCTTTTTAGGTAGTCCTGCACGCATAGGAAATTCAGTATTTGGCAAATTCAAAGATTTGCTGTAATCTTGTGCCATTTTTAACCAACTCCTGTCTGTATTTTAAAAATTAATTGTTTTCATCATCATTAGAACATTTTATCACAATAATTCTGTCTTTGCAATATTTACGTCGTTTTTTAACTGACTTTTTAAACTGTCAGTATTTTCGAATTTTATAATATCTCTTATTTTCTTTATAAACTCTACTTTTATCTCTTTTCCGTATGCATCGCCGGAGTAATCAATTATATGAGTTTCTACTCTGTTTACTCCGCCTCTTATTGTGGGTTTTCCTCCTACATTGGTTACGGATTTGTATCTTTTCCCGTCAACAGTTGTGTATGTAAGATAAACACCCTCACCTGCAATTATACTGTCAGGTACAATGTTTGCAGTAGGGAAGCCAAGAGTAATCCCTATTTTGTCCCCTTTTTCAACAATGCCTGTAACAAAGTAATTCCTGCCAAGCATCTCTTTTGCGCTTTTAAAATCACTGTTTAAAATACATTCCCGGATTAAAGAACTGCTTACAATTTCACCCTTATACTTAACTGCATCAACAATGTCAAAATCTATGCCGTTTGTTTTGCAAAAGGTCTCTATATCCGTTGTGTTTCCTTTTCTGTCCTTACCAAATTTAAAATTAAATCCTACACAGATGTATCTGCAGTTTTTAAGATATTTATTAAGAAACTCTGTTGGCTCAAGGTTTTTCAAACTGTCGTCAAACTGTTTTAAAAACAAAATGTCTGCACCCATAAGTTCAAAAATACCCTGACGTTCCTTGTTTGTGGTAATTAATTTACTGTCTTTAGGATTAACATCAAACGTAAAAACACAGGAATTTATACCTTTTTCTTTCGCATAAGTTACGGCATTATTTATAAGTACGCCGTGAGCAATATGAACACCGTCAAAAGCGCCTAACGCCACCGCAGTATTATTTAACAGAGTAATATCATTGTTTGTAATAACCATATTATCTCCTAACCAAAAAAGCATTTAACCATTTTTAACAAGCCTTTTTGTTCCTTTGAAACGCAAAGAAACCTTCCGCTGTCATCATACACTTTATACATTTCATCTTTTTTAAGATTGGAAACAGAAATGGGTGTTCCGTTTAGTACCTTTCTTAAAGCCTCACCTTTGACAACAACTTTGTCATAGGGAAACATTTCTTCAACAGGTATTAAGTATTTTTCTGCACCATCTTTTTCCAGTGTTTCAAGGGTAACAGCATCGTTAATTGTAAACCCTGCACTTTCTGTCCTTATAAGACTTGCCATACAGGCACCGACGCCTAACTTCTCACCTATATCGTGGCATAAAGTTCTTACATAAGTTCCCTTTGAACAGGAAATATCTAGTGTAACATCGTTTCCGTCAATTTTTAATATTTCAATACTATATACTGTAATTTTTCGTGGTTCTCTTTCTATTTCGATGCCTTTTCTGCCTAATTCGTACAACTTTTTGCCGTTAACTTTAATTGCAGAAAACATTGGCGGCATCTGAAAAATCTCACCTGTAAACTGTGGCAAAACCCCTGCTATGTCGTCTTTTGTCACATTCGGTATTGTTTCACAAAGAACATTTCCCGAAATGTCCTGAGTATCAGTAACTACTCCAAGACGCATAACTGCCGTATATCTTTTATCCGTAACTGTAAGCATATCGGATAACTTTGTACCGTTGCCGATACAAACGGGCAGTACACCCTGCGCATCAGGGTCCAGAGTTCCCGTGTGTCCTACTTTTTTAATCCCCGTAATACGTCTTACTTTGTATATAACATCGTGAGAGGTCATACCGGGCGGTTTTAATATATTTATAATTCCGTTTAGCATATTACCGCCATCGCCTCATTATACATAATCTTTTTCGCTTTTTTAACACTGGTATTTAAAGTACAGCCGCTGGCTCTTTCGTGACCGCCGCCTCCGTATTTTTTAGCAATTTTGGAAACGTCTGGACCGGTAGAACGCATACTTACTTTAACTCCGCCGTCAACCTCTTTAAAATAAAAGGCTATCTGTACCGTGTCAATGCTTCTTGGATAATTTACTATTCCGCCTAATTCCGAATCGTTTGCCTTGTATTTCTTTATTACTTTTTTAGAAACTGTTACAGATGCAATTTTACCCTCTGCCACAACCTCAAGAGTTTTAAGTGCCTCTTTTGCAAGTAACAACTCTTTTTTTGAGTTCTTATCAAATATAAAAGCATTGAGAAACGGAAAATCAATACTGTATCCTATCAGTTTTCCTGCAATCTCGTGAGTTTTCTTAGTTGTATTGGAATAAGAAAAACGTCCCGAATCGGAAGATATTGCAATGTATAAATTCTGTGCAATGTCCTCATCAATATCAACTTTTAAAAACTCAAGCAAACTGTAAATTATTTCACCTGTTGCAGAGGCTTTTGCATCAATGTAATTAATTTTTGCAAAACCGTCGTTGGTGCCGTGATGGTCGATATTTACAGTGTTTTCACAGGAACAAAAAATGTCACGTCTGCTTTCAAGTCTGTCAATATCACCGCAGTCAACGGCAATTACCAAATCGGGATTTTGTGCACAGGACTCCTTGTCTTTTATTATGCCGAAAATTTTTGAATCTTTGTCTTTTTCTTCAACAACAACCTGTGCATTTTTTCCCAGTTTTAATAAACCCAGTTTTAGGGCGTAAGACGAGCCAAGGCAGTCACCGTCAACGCTTTTATGTGGCAAAATTATAATATTGTTACTGCTTTTTATTGCATTTGCAATATCTGTAAACATAAAATCATAGTCCTTTTAAAATTTCGTTTATATGTGCGCCGTACTCTATCGAATGGTCAAGGTTAAAAGTAATTTCAGGTGAAATTCTGAGTTTTAATCTTGAGCCAAGTTCGCGTCTTACAAAACCTGATGCACTGTTTAGTCCTGAAATTGCATCGTTTTGCACTTGTTCGTCACCTAAAACGCTTACAAATACTACGCACTTGCTTAAATCTTTGGAAACATCTGTTGCCACGACACTTACAAGACCTTTTTTAACTCTGGGGTCTTTAAGTTCTCTGATTATCTGGCTGATTTCCTTTTTTGTTTCTTCATTAATTCTGTTAATTCTGTTTGACATAAATTACTCCTATCTCGGTACTTCCTCCATTATGAAGCATTCGATGACGTCGCCCTCTTTAATGTCGTTGTAACGTTCAACACCAAGACCGCATTCGTAACCTGTTGCAACTTCTTTAACGTCATCTTTAAATCTTTTCAGTGAGTTTAGCATACCTTCGTGAACAACAATACCGTCACGGACAATTCGTACTTCGCTGTTACGCTGAATTTTACCGTCAGTAACGTAACAACCTGCAATAGTACCAACACCAGAAACTTTAAATGTCTGTCTGATTTCCGCATGGCCTATTACGTTTTCACGGTAAGTAGGCTCAAGCATACCTTTCATAGCAGCTTCAATTTCTTCAATAGCCTGATAAATAATACGGTAAAGTCTGATTTCAACATTTTTAAGTGCCGCAGAATCCATAGTTGCAGCAGAAGGTCTTACGTTAAAGCCTACAATAATCGCATTTGAAGCAGATGCAAGCATAATATCGGACTCGTTTACTGTACCAACGGCACCGTGAATTACGTTAATTCTTACCTCGTCATTTGAAAGTTTAACAAGGGATTGTGTAACCGCCTCAACAGAGCCCTGTACGTCTGCTTTTACAATGATATTCAGGTCTTTAATCTGACCTTGTTCAATCTGGTCAAACAACGCATCAAGAGAAATAACCTGCTGAGTTGACTTGTTGTACTCGTCTTTAATTTTCTGCTTTCTGTTTTCAACAACTTCACGGGCTTTACGCTCGTCTGTTACAACATAGAACAAATCGCCGCCCTCAGGTGTTTCGCTTAAACCGATAAGTTCAACAGGAACACAAGGACCTGCAGATTTAACTTTTTTGCCCTTATCGTCTGTCATTGCTCTTACTTTACCTACTGCAGTACCTGCAACAACTATATCTCCTGTTTTCAGTGTACCGTTTTGTACTAAAACTGTAGCAACAGGACCTCTGCCCTTATCAAGTTTTGCTTCGATAACAGTACCTTTTGCAAGTCTGTTGGGGTTTGCTTTTAATTCTTTCATATCTGCAACCAAAAGTACCATTTCAAGCAATGTATCAACATTTTCGCCCTTTAGTGCGGAAATAGGTACGCAGATTGTGTCGCCACCCCATTCTTCAGGCACAAGTCCGTGCTCTGTAAGTTGTTGTTTTACAAGATCCGGGTTTGCAGTTTCTTTATCAATTTTGTTAATAGCAACTATAATATTAATATTTGCCGCTTTTGCGTGATTTATAGCCTCAATTGTCTGTGGCATAATACCGTCATCCGCCGCAACTACCAGAATTGCAACGTCTGTAACCTGTGCACCTCTTGCTCTCATAGAGGTAAACGCTTCGTGACCAGGTGTGTCAAGGAAAGTAATATCCCTGTCGTTAATTCTTACTCTGTAAGCGCCGATATGCTGAGTAATACCGCCTGCTTCAGTATCAATTACGTTTGTTTTTCTGATGCTGTCAAGAAGTTTTGTTTTACCGTGGTCAACGTGTCCCATAACAACAACGACTGGTGAGCGGTCAACCAAATCTTCTTCCTTGTCTTCTACGTCGTTGAACAAAATGTCTTCATCCGTAATTATTACTTCTTTTTCTACTTCTGCGTTAAATTCAGTTGCGATTAACGCTGCTGTATCAAAGTCGATTGTCTGGCTTACAGATGCCATAACACCAATCATCATTAGGCATTTAACTACTTCTGCAGCAGGTCTGCCAAGTTTTTCTGCAAAATCGCCTACAGAAATTTCGTCACCTATTGCAACTGTAATTTTTTCTGCCTTTTGCTTTTTCTCTTTGTTTACTTTGATTTCTTCTTTATCAAACTTTTCGTTTTTCTTGCCCTTTTTGATTTTTTGTTTTCCGCCTGCTAAATTGTCGCCTTTTATATTGTCAGGTACAAGTTCCTCGATTTTTTCTGTATCGTATTTGTCAAGGTCAACATTTGATTTTCTTGTATCTACGTAATGTTTTTCCTTTTTGCTGATTGTTGTAGTTTCAGCCTCTTCTGTAGCAGGAACTTCTTCCTTTTTCTTTTCTTTTTTAGGCTTTTCTTCAAGTTTTTTCAGTATGAAATCAAATTCTTCAACCTGGTGTTTCTGGGTAAAGTACTCCAAGATGATGTCAAGTTCATTGTTTGAAATTGAACTTGAAGTAGTTTTGGCTTTACTTCCGAATTTAGTTAATAATTCCATAACCTCGTTCTTGTCAACACCTAAATCTTTGGCAAATGAACTAATTTTAATTTTTGCTACTGCCATATAATCACCCTTTCATCAGTTTGTTATTACAAACTTACCAATTACTTCTGCAAATTTTTCATCATTAACCGAAACACACGCCGTAAGTTCTCGTCCCAGTGCGTTTCCTAAAACGGACATTGTACCTGTGGTTACAAGTTTTACATTGTAATAACCACATTTGTCGGTAACTTTTTTAACAGTTGTGGCTGAAGCATCACAAGCAAGAATTACAAGTTTACTTTTGTTACCTCTTACACTTGCTACCACGCTCTCTGTACCGTCTGCCAAAAGCCCCGCTTTTTTTGCAAGTCCTAAATATCCCAACACTTTATTATCTAACATTACTGCACTCCTCGTATATTTCTTCGGGAACATTAGTTTTTAGTCCCCTTGACAATCCATTTGATTTTTTAAGTTTTAAAATGCAGTCCTGATTGTTGCAGACATATACTCCTCTTCCGCCTTTATCCGCCACTTTAACAGTGCCGTCTTTCATTTTCGCAACTCTTATCAGTTGGTCTTTAGGCAAAACACTTCTGCAGGAAATGCACATTCTTTGAGGAACATATTTGCCGTCATTATAGATTTTTTCGTGTTTCAAAATTAATCATCTTCTTCGCCTTTAATAATATCTATTTTCCAGCCTGTAAGTTTCGCTGCAAGTCTTGCATTTTGTCCCTCTTTGCCAATTGCTAAAGACAACTGACTTTTTGCAACAACTGCAGTACAGATTTTATTTTCTTCGTCAACTGTAACGCTCTGTACGTCTGCAGGAGCAAGTGCTGCCGCAATATATTCTGCAGGGTTTTCGCTGTACTTAATAATATCAATTTTTTCGCCGTTTAATTCGTCAACGATATTCTGAACTCTTGTTCCTTTAGAGCCTACACAAGCACCAATCGGGTCAACATTTTCGTCTGCTGAGTAAACTGCAATTTTAGTTCTTGAACCTGCTTCTCTTGAAATGCTTTTGATTTCAACAACTCCTGACTGAATTTCGGGAACTTCAAGTTCAAACAGTTTTCTTACCAGTCCTGCGTGTGTTCTTGAAATTACAATCTGCGGTCCCTTTGTTGTTTTCTGTACTTCAACTACATATACCTTTATTCTCTGGTTAGGTCTGTAATTGTCAGTTTCAACCTGTTCCTGAGGCATAAGCATTGCTTCTACATTGCCGAAATTAATCATAATGCTCTTTCTTTCAACCCTTTGAACAATACCTGAAACAATGTTGTTAACCTTGTCAGAAAACTCGTTATATACCATTGTTCTTTCTGCTTCTCTTATACGCTGTGTAACTACCTGACGGGCAGTCTGTGCCGCAATTCTGCCGAAAGTCTGGGGAACTGTCTGTTCTTCCACAACGTCGCCCTCTTCGAATTTAGGGTTAATCTTTTTTGCTTCTTTAACTGAAATTTCACAGTCAGGCACAGTAACTTCCGCTACAACGTCTTTTCTTATAAAAACATTCATACTGCCTGTTTTTCTGTCAATTTCAACTCTTACGTTTTTGTTGCTTCCGTAATTCTTTTTGTAAGCAGATACAAGTGCCTGTTCTAACGCTTCAATAAGTACGTCTCTGCTTATACCTTTTTCCTTTTCAAACTGCTCTAATAATGTAACAAAATCTTCGCTCATTTTTTAAAATCACTCCCTGTTAAAATTTAAAAACTACATTTGCTTTCGCAATATTCTTTCTTTCAATTTTTACTTCTTCATTATCACTAAGTAAAGTTACAGTCACATCATCAATACCTGCAAGTTCACCCAAAACTTCTTTGTCCTGACCTTTTAACTTTACTTTTATTTCTTCGCCAATGGCACCCAAAAAATGTTTATCAGTTTTAAGCACTCTTTCAATACCCGGTGACGAAACCTCCAAAAAGTAAGCATCGGGGATTAAATCTTCCCGATCTAAATAATCGCTTAATTCTCTGCTTATTTTTTCGCATACATCAAGGTCAACACCATCTTCGCTCCAGACATAAACACGTAAAAACCTGTGAGGTCCCTCTTTTACAAACTCAACATCGTAAATGCTGTAACTGTAATTTTGTGAAATTAATTCACCTTGTGCAAAAACAATCTCCTCTGTTTTTGAGTAAGACACAGTTTTCACTCCCTTCATAAAACAAAGAGTGGGTAAAACCCACTCTTTGCAAAAACCTTATAATGTAAACTTATTATACCACAAAAACTTTAAATAATCAAGTCTTTTTTAAAAAAACTTTTAATTAATTACTTGCAGTTGTATCCAAGTTCAAAAGCCGCTACATTTACTTCATAAAACTTCTGGGGAACTGTTTCTTTTATAACATCAAGCCACACCTGTTTGTCGATGTTCATTTTTGATGCAAGTACGCCGATTAAAGCTACGTTAACTGCCTTTACATTTCCTGCTTCAAGTGCCAGTTTTGTTGCATCAACAGAAATCATAGAAACTCCCTTTTGTTCAATTTTTTCTATTATGTTTTCAGGATACTTTTCTGCACCTGTTATAACGGGCATAGGATCAATCATCTGAGTATTTACAATTAACTTACCGTCATTTTTAAGATAATCAAGGTATCTGTATGCTTCCAACTGTTCAAAAGCAAGAATAATATCCGCACCGCCTTTGTCAATTATGGGTGCATACACTTTTTCACCGTAACGTACATAAGTTACTACACTTCCGCCTCTTTGACTCATGCCGTGTACCTCTGATACTTTAACGTCAAAACCCTGTTTGATGGCAACATTACCTAAAATTCGACTGGCAAGTAGTGTTCCCTGACCGCCAACACCTACAATCATAATACTTTTATTCATTGTCGCCACCTCCGATTGCACCTAATTTACACATTTTAGTACACAAACCGCAACCATTACACTGTGTCTGGTCTATCTCTACTTTTCCGTCTTTTAATGAAA
>CALDNB010000100.1 GCA_937914775.1 uncultured Clostridia bacterium | reverse complement strand
AATTGTTGGCTGGTATATCTTTGGCACTACCGAAAAGCAGGTTGGGGTATACACCTACGAGGGCGAGCTTCTAACCCAACGCGCTATAGAGCCGTACACACAGTTCGCTTATGCCGACCTCACGGGCGATGGTGTAGATGACCTTGCAGTAATTTACCTTAATTTAACCGAAAAAACATCAACAGCTAAGCTGCTGTCTTTGGGCGATAAGGGAATAATCGAGGTTGGCATTGTTAAGCTTGACCCAAGTGTCAGCGCATACAGCACACCTGTTTTTTCCAAACTGTCGGATAACACTCCCGCCCTTTATATTGATGCCGCTAAGGGAAGCGGTACAATAACCGAAATTATCTGGTGTAAGGATGGGGTGCTAAACGGAATTTACAACCCCGAAACTCCAGAGCTTTCGCTAACTTTCCGAAACAGCACGGTTGCAAGTGGGGACTACAACAATAACGGAATAATAGACATACCCTTGCCCGAGCTTTTGTTATCCCCCGCCGAAATGGCCGAATCCGATAAGGTCTTTTACAGCAACTGGTCGGAATTCAGCGGCACCGAATTTAAAACTGTGTCTTCGGCCTTTATGGTTTATGCCGATGGCTACAGCATTACCGTGCCCGAAAATATAAAGCAGAATTTTTTGGTTATAAGAAAAGCCGAAGCGCGCACCCGCCTTTTCTATAGCTACAACCCCGATAAAGGCGAGGCAGGGGATGAAATATTCAGAACCGTTGTGGTAACAACCCTTGAATATCATAAAGAAACCTTTGAAAACAGCGGATATACCGAACTCGGCAAAACCGATAATTTAGTGTATCTTGCAAAAATTACCGAAGATACCTCCTACGGTTTCACCGCCGAAACCGTTAAATCAATGTTCGCGTTAATAGAGTAATGGAGGAACAAAAATGAAAAAAATCCTTATAGTAGAAGATGAAGAGGCAATACGCAGCTTTGAAGCCATAAATCTTAAAAGGGTGGGCTACACCACAGTTGAAGCAGGAAGCGGCGAAGAGGCTCTCCAAATATACGATGCCGAGCCCGATTTCGATATAGCTCTGCTTGATATTTCAATGCCCGGAATGGACGGCCTTACCCTTTGTAAAGAGCTTCGCCGCCGTTCTTCCTCGCTTGGTATAATTATGCTTACTGCCTTTTTATGTTCATTTATCCACAAGTTACTTTATTTTATTTTTTCAAAGTATATATGGAACAATCAGGATTTTTGGTATGTATTTTTTACTAAGATTTTGTTGGGTGCAGTTTTAACAGCCTTTGCTGCGATTTTATTTTACGGAATTACTGTACTTTATAACAAAATTAAGATAAGGAAAGGACGAAGCAGATACTATGGGTTCTAACGGAAAAACCGACAGATATGTTCTTCTGATTTCTGCTATAGTATTACTTTTTATTGTAATTGTAATTAAACTTTTTGATTTACAGATTATAAAAGCCGATTACTACGGACAACAGGCAGACAACAGATTAATGAGAAACGTGTCTATAAGTGCTCCAAGAGGTGATATTTTAGACAGACATGGCAGACCCATTGTTACAAGCAAAGAGGGTTTTTCTGTTGTGCTTTACAAAGAGTATATAAAAGACGAAGACTTAGACGAACTGATATTAAGAATAATTGATGTTTTAGAGCAAAACGGAGAAAAGTATTTTGACACTTTACCTATTTCCAAAACAGAGCCATTTTTCTTTGAGTTTCCCGGAAAAAGCGGTGAACAGTATGACAATGCAATACATGAGTTTTTAAAGGAACATGACATTCCAAAAGGTACTGATGCAAAACTTACATTACGTGCTCTTAAAGAACATTATAAAATAAAAGACGGTTACTCTGCTAATACTGTCCGCAAACTTGTGGGAGTACGTTATGAAATGGAGCAGAGATTGTTTAACAGAAGTAATCCATATACTTTTGCCTCCGACGTTTCTATTAACGTTGTTACAGAAATTAAGGAAAAGCATCAGGACTTTATTGGTGTTGATATATTTACCCAGTTTATGAGGTCTTATCCCTACGGAAACCTTGCTTCACATCTGTTGGGCAGAGTTGGCATAATTTATCAGGACGAATATGAGCAGTTAAAAGGTCAGGACTACGGAATGAACGACATCATAGGAAAAGACGGAATAGAAAAATATATGGAAAAGTACTTAAAGGGCAAAGACGGTGTTTCAAGCGTAGTACAAAATATTGACGGAAAAACTTCAGGTGTTCTGGAAACTGTATCTCCAACGCCCGGTAACAATGTATTTTTAACTATTGATTTAAAGTTGCAGCAAGTACTTGAAAAATCATTAAAAGATACAATTAATAATATAAGAGGAGTATATGGTGCAAATGCCGGGTCTGCAGTTGTAATTGACGTTAAAACCGGTGAGATTCTTGCTATGGCATCATACCCTGATTACAGCATTGAAAACTTTAATGAAAACTACAACAGTATGATTAATAATCCTGATTTGCCTATGTGGAACAGAGCAATATCGGGACAGTATGCACCTGGCTCAACATTTAAGATACTTACTGCTATTGCGGGACTTGAGTCAGGGTCTGTTACTGCAAATGAAAACATATACGATGAGGGTGTTTACAGGTATTACGAATCCTCCAATTACACCCCTGTTTGCTGGATATATTCAAGCAAAGGAAAAGGTCACGGCAGTCAGAATGTTACTCAGGCTATAGAAAACTCCTGTAACTATTATTTCTACGAAACAGGCAGAAGAATGGGTATTGACACTCTTGACGATTATGCCGAGAAGTTTGGTTTTGGAGATTACACTGGACTGGAGTATTTAGGAGAATCTAAAGGCGTTTTGGCATCAAGAGAATATAAAGAAGAAACATTTGATGAAAAATGGTATCCCGGTGATACACTACAGGCATCAATCGGTCAGTCATATCATTTATTTACTCCCATACAACTTGCTAATTACATTGCCACAGTTGCAAACGGAGGAGTAAGATACAAAACTCAACTTGTAAAAAGTGTAAAAAACAGTGCAAACGGTAATTCGATTTTAGAAACTGTTCCTGAAATTGCTTACGAAATTGAAATTGAAGATAACAATTACAAAGCGGTTGTTGACGGTATGAAAAAAGTTTCTGAGTCAGGTACTGCAAGTGATGTATTTGCAACCTTTGAAGTTCCTGTTGCAGGAAAAACAGGTACCGCTGATGTTTCAAGAGGTTCTCCCACAGGTTTGTTTGTTGCTTTTGCGCCTATTGATAACCCGCAAATAGCAATTTCGGTAGTGGTTGAACACGGTGGACACGGCAACTACGTTGCTCCCGTTGCAAGAGATGTAATTTCCGCATATATGGAAAGTAACAAAGTAGATGATTTATTCGTAGGTTACGACAGTCTTATTAAATAGGTGATGATTTTGGGTAAAGTAATTATGGTAGCAGGAAGAGGCGGCTCGGGAAAAACAACCGTCAGCGCAAATCTTTCTTATGCTTTTTCAAAACTTAACAAAAACGTACTGGTAATTGACTGCGATTTCGGTATGCGCTGTACCGATTTACTATTCGGTTTGGAAAATGAGATTGTATATAATATTAATGATGTTTTGCAGAAAAACTGCACCTTTGATGATGCGGTGATTAGAATTAATGACAAACTTTCGTTTATCTCTGCACCGCAAAACATAACTTTTGACATGGCTGATTACAACTTGTTTAACAGTTTTCTTACCGAAAAGAAACAACAGTATGATTATATTGTTTTGGACCTTACTGCATCTATTACTGATTTTATGACTAAATTTATAAAATTTGCTGATCAGTTACTGATTGTAGGTGTTTGCGATTTCCAAAATGCAAGAGTTGTTGAAAAACTCGCTTTTTACGGAGAAAAAGCGAACATTAAAAATATTAATCTTGTAATTAATAAAGTTTTTGTTGACAAGTTCAAAAAAAATGGTATTATAGATATTAATGAGTTTATAGGACTTACTGCGGTTACACCGATAGGGGTTTGTCCTTACGATGTTGTTGTTACAAAGGGCAGTATTGTTGTTGACAACAAAAAATCCATCTGCGGCAAAGCCTACTTGAATATCGCAAGAAGAATCGATGGAGAGAAAGTACCTTTATTAAATGTTTAAGGAGTGTTCTTTTTTGGAAAAGATGAATATAGCATTTGTAGCAGGAAACACAAAGAAAGATTTAATGATTGACTTTTGTATTGCGTATTCAGGGATACTGTCTAAGCATAATCTTGTTGCTACAGGCACAACAGGTACGGTTATTTCTGAAGCAACAGGACTTAACGTGCAGAGATTTTTGTCTGGCCCTCAAGGCGGTGACCAGCAAATCGGCGCAAGAATTGCATACAATGAAATTGATTTGATATTTATTTTCTGGGACGCAAATGTTGCTGATGAAAAAGAAGAAGAGAGTGTAATCAACATAATAAGACTTTGCGATTCTAATAATGTACCTGTTGCCACAAATATTGCAACTGCGGAAGTTTTGGTTCACGGACTTGAACGAGGGGATTTGGACTGGCGAAATATTGTCAATCCTAAATAATTGTAAATATTACCAAATACTTATTTGCTATTTGGATAAAATTATAAAAAATTTGTTAACTCATTTATTTGATATTGACAATTTGCAAAATATTATGTATAATGTTAATTGTATTTCTTTATGGAGATACGCCGCATACATTTGCTTGTAGCGGAGGGAGGGAAAGTTGTGTCAGAAATCAGAGTAAAAGACAATGAAAGCCTTGACAGTGCTCTTCGCAGATTTAAAAGACAATGCTCAAAAGCAGGTGTTCTTTCAGAAATCCGTAAAAGAGAACATTACGAGAAACCCAGCGTTAAGCGTAAGAAAAAATCAGAGGCTGCAAGAAAACGCAAATATTAATTAGCAGGTGGTTATATGTCACTTAAAGAAACATTGATGGACGACTTAAAGTCCGCAATGAAAGAAAAAAACGTTCCTAAAAAGAATGCGGTGCAGATGGCAAGAGCGTCTATACTGCAATTTGAAAAGGATAATAAAACAACACTTGATGATGACGGTGTTGTAGAAATAATAGCAAAAGAAGTTAAAAAACGTAAGGACGTTCTTCCTGATTATATAAAAAGCGGAAGAGACGACCTTATAAATGAAATTAATATTGAGATTGAAACTTTAATCAAATATTTACCTGAACAATTATCTGATGAGGAAATTGAGGATATTGTTAAAAGTACCATAAGTGAGGTGTCTGCTTCTTCTATGAAGGATATGGGCAAAGTTATGGCGGCGCTTATGCCTAGAGTTAAAGGCAGAGCCGATGGTAAAAAGGTAAATGAAGCAGTAAGAAAATTCTTGAATTAATAACTTTTTCTATTATATTTAACAAGGTATCAGTTTTGATACCTTGTTTTTTATTTGTTTTTACTATAAGAAACTGCTGTATTTCTGTTGTCAATTGTGCAGATTGCACAAACTTAAAGAAATTTCACTTTAGCACTTTACAACGCTAAAGTGTTATGCTATAATGAGTTCATAAAATAAATCTTTGAAGGAGAGAAACAAAAATGAAAAAAGTATTATGTTTATTATTGGCAATGGTAATGTGTGTAGGTTTTGTTGGCTGCGGCAACAATACAGATGCTGAATCTGACTGGGCTTACATAGAAGGTAAAGGCGTTTTAACAATCGGTGTTACAAACTATCCTCCAATGAACTTCTTAGATGACAACGGCGACTGGACAGGTTTTGATACAGAGTTTGCACAGGCTGTTGCAGAAACATTAGGTGTAGATGTAGAATTTGTTGAAATCAGCTGGGAAGCAAAAGAAACAGAACTTGCTTCTAAAAACATCGACTGCTTATGGAACGGTATGTGCATCACAGAAGACAGAAAAGAAATGTGGGAAGTTTCAAAACCATATATGTACAACACACAGGCTATGGTTATGAAAAAAGACAGAGTAGAAGAAATTATGGCTGATGTTTCAGGTCTTAACATTGTTGCAGAAGCAGGTTCAACCGGTGAAGAAAAAATCTTAGGTAAAATTGATGACACAACTGATGCTTCAGTTAAAGTAATGGCTAAAGATTACTTTAAAGATGCAAACTACACAGGTGTTGCTTCAATGGCTACAGCGCTTATGGAAGTACAAAGCGGTGTTGCTGACGTTGCAGTAGTTGACTCAGTAATTGCTCAGGGTATGGTTGAAGGTGCTGATTCACAGTTTACAGATTTAGTTGTTAACACAGACAACAAATTTGGTGACCAGTTCTTCGGTATCGCCTTCAGAAAAGGCTCAGACGTATGCGCTAAAGTTGACGAAGCAATTGCAACATTAAAAGCAAACGGAAAATTAAATGAAATTGCAACAAAATACGGTTTGGTTGAAGGTATCAAAGCTGCTGAACAGGCAAACTAATTATATGTGATTATATGTTGTATTAAAATCAATAGGCTTTACGCCTATTGATTTTAGTGCGTTATAAAGGGGGTATAAATAATGCGTGAATGTTATTTTGCAGACTTTTCTATAGGTCCTGATGCCTTTTTAAACATCGAAAAAGTGTGTAGAAGTATTGGTGATAACGTTCTTATTATCGGCGGAGAAACTGCGCTTTCAAAATCAATTGATAAATTAAAAGCGTCACTTGAAAAATTTAATATAGTTGATGTTTTAGTATATGGCAAGGAATGTTACAAAGCACGTATTTATGAAATTGCCCACCTTTATAAAAATAAAAACATTGATTTTATTATCGGCGTTGGCGGAGGAAAGGCAATAGATACTTCAAAGTGTGTAGCAGATACTTTGGGTATTCCTGTTGTTACCGTTCCTACTATTTCGTCTAACTGTGCATCAACATCGGCTTTGGCGGTTGTTTATGACGAAAACCACACTTTTGACTGTTTCTGGTATTTTAAAAGCCCTGCATATCACTGCTTTATTGATACGGAGATTATTGCAGAAGCACCTTATAAGTATTTCAGGGCTGGTATCGGCGATACTGTTGCCAAATACTATGAAGTTGAATTTTCTATGAGGGGACAGAATCTTTCATTTAATGATGAAATGGGTCTTTCCATAAGCAGAATGTGCAGTAAACCTCTTATTGACAATGCTGTAAAGGCTTTTAATGATTGCAAGAACAATGTAATATCAGAAGAATTTGAAAGTGTTGCAAAAATTATTCTTGTTAGTACGGGCATGGTAAGTATGTTAATTGACGGAAAGTTTAACGGGGCGTTGGCTCACGGTCTTTTCTATGGCCTTACAGTAATTGAAGGTTTTGAAGAAAAGTTTTTGCACGGTGACGTTATCGGATACACCACAGTAGTCCAGTTAATTATGGACGGAAAAACCGACGAGGCAATTAAAATCAGAAATTTAATTAAGTTACTTGGTGTTGAGGCAACTCTTAAAGAAAGAGGAATAGACACAAACAGGGAAAACTTACAAAAAGTTATTACAAGTGCACTTAATGACCCTGATATGGAAGTTATACCGTATCAGGTTACGCCTGATATGGTTTATGACGCTATTATAAAAACGGAAAGTTTATGATTTCGTTTGCAAGAGGGGATATGGTTATATAATGTCAGATATAGTTCAACAATTATTTTTAGGATTTAAGTCCAACTGCGTATTATTTATTATGACGCTTCTTTTGTCGTTGCCTTTGGGACTTATTATAACTCTTGGTACAATGTCAAAAGTTAAACCAATTAAATGGGTAATGAAAGGTTTT
>CALDNB010000099.1 GCA_937914775.1 uncultured Clostridia bacterium | reverse complement strand
CAGCATCCCGCTGACGATAACGATACAGATATTATTACTACTCATTTTGATTATCATTCAATAAGCGGACGCCTTTTAAAACTTGATATACTGGGCCACGATGACCCTACAGTTATAAGAATGCTTGAAGATTTAACTGGTATCGATGCAAAAACCATACCACTTGATGACAAGGACACTATGAGTTTGTTTCTGAACACCGAGGCACTTGGTGTAACGGAAGATGACATCGGAAGTCCCGTAGGTACATTTGGTGTGCCAGAATTCGGTACAAAATTCGTAAGGCAGATGCTTGTGGATACAAAGCCCACTACATTTTCTGAACTGTGCCGTATATCAGGTCTTTCACACGGTACAGACGTGTGGCTAAATAATGCTCAGGACCTC
The DNA here is from genome assembly GCA_937914775.1 of uncultured Clostridia bacterium. Classification (GTDB taxonomy): domain Bacteria; phylum Bacillota; class Clostridia; order Monoglobales; family Firm-18; genus RGIG1864. Next base: position 1,527 of record CALDNB010000099.1, on the reverse strand, counting down.
ATTAACCAGGGTGTATGTTCACTGAAAGATGCTATTTGTACCCGTGACGATATTATGATTTATCTTATGTACGCGGGAGTACCTGCTAAAAATGCTTTTGACATTATGGAGCACGTAAGAAAGGGCAAAGGCTTAAAGCAGGACGAAATCGACATATTAAATGAAAACAACATTCCTCAGTGGTATATTGACAGTTGCCAGAAAATCAAGTATATGTTCCCGAAAGCACACGCCGTTGCTTATGTTACTATGGCGTTCAGGATTGCGTGGTTTAAGGTGCATTATCCAAAGGCATACTATATTGCCCACTTAACAGTAAGGGCAGACGAGTTTGACAGTTCAATTATGTGCAACAAGGAGTCTGCGTGGGCGGAAAGACGCCGTCTTGATGCATTGGGACGTGACGCAAGTGCAAAGGACAAAAACGTTCTTACAATACTTGAAATTGTTTGCGAAATGTTTGCAAGAGGAATAGAGTTTGACAATATTGATTTATATAAATCAGATGCAGTTAAATTTACAGGTACGGAAAAGGGCATTATGCCGCCTCTTAACGCTTTGCCGGGACTTGGCGCAAATGCCGCCGTGTCAATTGTGGAAGCGAGAAAAGACGGGGAGTTTTCTTCAATAGAAGATTTAAGAAACCGTTCTAAAGTAAACAAAACTGTTATAGAATTAATGAAGGAGCAAGGCGTGCTTGACGGTATGCCCGAAAGCAACCAGTTAACATTTTTCTGATATGATTAAAATTGACGAAGTAATTATAGTTGAGGGGAAATACGATAAAATAAAACTGCAAAGTCTGTTTGATACATTGGTTGTAACAACAGACGGCTTTCGGATATATAAAAACAAAGAGAAAGCACAGATGCTTCGGCTTTTAGCAGAAAAAAGGGGAATAATAGTGCTGACTGACTCCGACAAAGCAGGACTTCGTATAAGAAACAAAGTCCGTGAAATAGTGGGAGACGCCAATGTGAAAAACGTATTTGTGCCCCAGATAAAAGGTAAAGAAAAAAGAAAAGACAAAGGCGGAGCAGAAGGAATTTTAGGAGTAGAGGGAATAAACGACCAGATAATTATTGATGCGGTAATGTCTCAGGCGGTGCAAACTGCCAAAGGGGATAAGATTACCAAATCGGAATTTTACGCATTAGGTTTCAGCGGAAATAATGACAGTAAACAAAAACGTCAGAAACTGGCAACCGCTTTAGGATTGCCCGTTAATTTGTCTTCAACAATGCTTCTTGACACTATTAACGCCGTATTTTCAAAACAACAGTTTTATGACTTTATAAATAATCAGGAGGACTTATAAATGTCAGAAATGAAGAAACAATCATTTTTGCAGGGGGCATTTGTGCTTGTTTGTGCAAATCTTCTGGTAAAAATAATAGGTGCAGGTTTTAAACTGCCTCTTACTTACCTTATCGGTGAGGAGGGTATGGGGCTTTTCGGCTCTGCCTACACAGTTTATACAATTTTGTTTGTAATTGCAACTGCTGGTTTTCCGATAGCAATTTCGAA
>CALDNB010000098.1 GCA_937914775.1 uncultured Clostridia bacterium | reverse complement strand
TAATTAAAAACATCATCAGGCTCGGCAATCTTTTTGGCAATTTTATCAGTATAACTCTTTTTTAAAAATTTCATTCGTGCAGGTACGTTGGCAAATAAATTATGTATTGTTATAGTTGTACCGTCAGGGCAGCCCGATGTTTCGTGCTTTATAACATTACCTGCATTTATTTCTACCAATGTACCGTCAAAACCCGACTTTTTGGTAATTAAAGTTACGTTTGCAACTGCAGCAATACTTGCCAATGCCTCGCCACGAAAGCCAAGGGTTCCAATGTTAAAAAGGTCATCTGCACTACTGATTTTGCTTGTGGCGTGTCTGGAAAATGCAGTAACTGCATCTTCAAAAGACATACCTGAGCCGTTGTCAGTAACTCTGATATAAGAAATACCTCCGTTTTTAATTTCAACAGTAACAGATGTAGAATTTGCATCAATAGAATTTTCTACAAGTTCTTTTACAACTGATGCAGGTCTTTCCACTACTTCTCCTGCGGCTATTTTATTGGCTATATCCTGTGGTAAAACATTTATTACGCCCATAATATCTCCTACAATAGTTTATTTTTTAGTTCATTTAAAATATTTAACGCTTCAATCGGTGTTAAAGTTGAAATATCAATGTCTTTTAGTTCTTTCAGAATTGTTTCCTGCTGATTTGACAGGAATGAAATCTGATTATCTTCCTGAACTTCTTCTTTAATATCCATAAAATCTGAAGCATTAATATTATTCTTTTCTAAAGTTGTTACTATTTCTTTTGCTCTTTTAATAACTTCGGGCTTAATACCTGCAAGTTTTGCAACTTCTACACCGAAACTGTCGTCTGCTCCGCCTTTTATGATTTTACGTAAGAACGTAATATCGTCACCGCGCTTTTTAACTGCGATGCAATAATTACACACACCGTCTAATTTTTCTTCAAGTTGTGTTAGTTCGTGGTAGTGAGTTGCAAATAAGGTTTTTGCACCTAATTTCTTCTCATTTGCTATATATTCAACTACAGCCCAGGCAATGGCAAGTCCGTCATAAGTACTTGTTCCTCTGCCTATTTCGTCTAAAATAAGCAAACTGTTTTTAGTGGCTGTGTTTAAAATGTTTGCAACCTCATTCATTTCAACCATAAATGTACTTTGACCTGATGCCAGATCGTCACTTGCACCAACTCTTGTGAATATTTTATCAACAATGCCTATATCAGCACTTTTTGCAGGTACAAATGAGCCTATTTGTGCCATCAGGGTAATTAGTGCCACCTGTCTCATATATGTTGATTTACCCGACATATTAGGCCCTGTAATAATTGAAACACGTTCAGTTGACGATAACACAGTATCGTTAGGGACAAACAATGTTGATTTAGATATGTTTTCAACAACAGGGTGTCTGCCCTCTGTAATTCTTATGTATTCGCCACTGTTTATAACAGGTTTAACGTAATTATTTCTTACAGCCACTTCAGCGAACGAACAAACAGCGTCAACAGTTGCAAGACAACGTGCAGTATTTTTAATTCTCTCATTAGCCTTAATAATAAGGTCTTTAATTTCGCAGAAAATAGAATACTCAAGTTGACAGATACGTTCTTCTGCGCTTAAAATTTTGTCTTCAATCTCTTTTAATTCGCCTGTAATGTATCTTTCACCGTTAGCAAGAGTTTGCTTTCTCATATAAGTTTCAGGTACAAGATGAAGATTTGATTTTGAAACCTCAATATAGTAGCCGAAAACTTTGTTGAAGCCGATTTTAAGGTTTTTAATACCTGTTGCTTCTTTTTCTTTTGTTTCAATTTTCAAAAGCCACTCTTTGCCTTTTGTCATCGCATCGCGGTACATATCAACGTCTTCGTTGAAACCTTTTTTGATAATTCCGCCCTCGGTTATGGTAATTGGAGGTTCTTCGGAAATACCACGGGAAATAACATCACAAATATCTTCTAATACATCAAAACTACTGATAATTTCGTTATATAAATTACCTTTAGTATGGTATTTTATCAGTTTATATATTTCGGGCATAGGTTTTAATGAATTACCAAGTGCAAGAACGTCTCTTGCATTGGCACTTCCTGTTACAATTTTACCTAATAGCCTTTCAATATCATACACGTTATAAAGATGTTCTCTTATTTCGTTTCTGAAATAATTATCAGAAACAGTTTCAGATACTGCATCTAATCTTTTATTTATAATTGCACAATTAATAAGCGGTTTTTCAATCCAGTTTCTTATCAATCTTGCACCCATAGAGGTTTTTGTGTCGTCTAAAACCCAAAGTAAAGAGCCTCTGCGCTTGTTTTCACGCATTGTTGACACCAACTCAAGATTTCTTCGTGTGGCAAAATCCAGTTCCATATATTTACCACTGCTGTAATATTCAACTTTGTTTATATGGGGAAGTGCGCACATCTGGGTAAGGTTAAGATACTGCAAAAGTCCGCCTAAAGCAATCAGTGCAAGTAAATTGCCGCCAAGACCTAAATCGTCTGCAGTTTTTCTAAATTGTGCAATAACAATGTCTTTTGCAAAGGTTTCGTTGTAATATTTATCAGTTAGTACTTCTGTATTGCAGTATAGTTTTGCGGAAATTTCATTAATTATATCTTTACATTCTCCAAACTCTGTGTTGCACACAATTTCTTTTGTGTTATATGCAGATAAATCGCTTAAAACTGAGTTTACGTCGTAGTCACATTCGGTAACATACAAATCACCTGTTGTAACGTCAACAAAAGCAAGACCCACATAATCGCCGCTTTTATAAACGGAACACAAATAGTTGTTTGTCTTTTCATCAATTGTTTTTGAATTGGTAACAGTACCTGCAGTTACAACTCTTATTACATCACGGCGGACTAAACCTTTGGCTTTTGACGGGTCTTCAGTCTGCTCACAAATTGCTACTTTGTAACCTTTTTCAATCAGGCGGTCTATGTACTGGTCTGCAGCATGAAAAGGAACACCGCACATAGGCGCACGTTCCTCCTGACCGCAATCTTTACCTGTAAGGGTTAGTTCAAGTTCTCGCGAAGCAGTAACTGCATCGTCATAGAACATTTCATAAAAGTCCCCTAATCTGAAAAACAAAATGGCATCACTGTATTGCTCTTTAATTGTAAAATACTGTTCCATCATTGGCGACAATTTTGCCATAATAATTCAATCCTTTAAATAAAATTAGTGACATCTAAATATAATTAGTGACATCCACCGCAACTTTCACAACTTCCGTTGCAACCGTCAGAATGTTTTGGATAAACGTAAGATGTAACAATCTGATTTACCTGTTCCATCATTTCGTTAAACTGCTGCATCGCTTCAATAAATTCAACGATTTTTGCATTCTGGTTTAGTTTGTTGAATTCTGCTTCCATTTCATTGCGGATTTCCTGCATCTCGTCTTTTGTAATATTTTCTTTAGATGCTCTTGCAACTAATTCGTCACGTTTTCTGTTGTAATTCATAAGCATAAGTTGTGAATCTGTGTCAGCCATCTGTGCTTCCTGTGCCTTTTGAAGTCTCTTAAATTCAGCACTTTCTTTTAACATAAGTCCTAATTCATTTGCTTTTTCTACTACTGTCATTTCAATCTTCTCCTTTTATCTCACCTGTTAATGACCAGGTGGCAATTTTTGTAATTTTTACATCTATTAATTTACCGATAAGTTCATAACTTCCCGGGAAATTCACAATTTTTCCGCTTTCAGTTCTGCCTGTAAGCATTTTTTCATTTGTCTTACTAAAACCCTCAACTAAAACAGAAACTGTCTTGTCCTTTAATTTCTGGTTAATGGCGTTAACTATTCCTGCCTGAGTTTCAATTAATGTGTTAAAGTTTCTTTTAATGTTTTCTTCGGAATTCAAAAATTCCATTGATGCTGCAGGGGTGCCTTTTCTTTTTGAGTAAATAAAAGTGAAAAGCATATCAAACCCTACGGTTTTTACAACGTCCATCGTTTCTTTAAAATCTTCGTCAGTTTCAGTTGGAAAACCGACTATAATATCTGCAGTTAAAGCAACATCAGGAATACGCTTTTTAATTTTTCCAATCAGTTCAAGATACTGCTCTTTTGTGTATTTTCTGTTCATATCCTTTAGAACTTTTGAACTGCCGCTCTGGAAAGGAACGTGAAGTTGATTACATACCTTTGGAAGTGAATCAACAGTATCAATAAGTTTATCTGACATATCTTTAGGATGAGCAGAAACAAACCTTATTCTTTCAATACCGTCAACATCTGCAACAAGTTTTAAAAGGTCTGCAAAGTCAATTTCACCACAGTCTTTTCCGTAAGAATTTACGTTTTGACCAACAAGGGTTATTTCCTTACAGCCACTGTTTGCAAGTTCCTGTACTTCTTTTATAATCTCTTCGTGCTTCCTGCTTCTTTCTCTTCCTCGTACATAAGGAACAATACAGTACGAACAAAAATTATTGCAACCGTACATAACAGATACCGTTGCGGTAACAGAACTTGTTCTTAGATGCGGCATATTCTCAACAACATAGCCGTCAACATCTTCAACATCTATTACTTTTTCCATTAATGCTTTTTGCATAATTTCGGGAAATCTGTAAAGAGAATGTGTACCGAACACCATATCAACATAAGGATAAGTCTTCTTTATTTTTTCTACTATATGCTTTTGCTGAATCATACATCCGCAGATACCAACCAACATATCAGGCTTCTTTGCTTTAATGCTTTTTAGCGCACCTAAGTAACCGAAAACTTTAAGTTCTGCGTTTTCACGGACAGCACAGGTGTTATAAATTACAACGTCTGCCTGTTTTGCATCTGTGCACATAGTATAGCCCATTTTAGTCAGAAGACCTCTTAGTATTTCTGAGTCATTTTCATTCTGTACACAACCCAAAGTAATTACAAGAGCATATTTTTGTTTGCCGTAATTTAAGTTATATATATAATCGCAAACAGCATTTTGTTTTTGAACTTCCTGTTCAGTTATATGTTTTACCATAATTTAATCCCTTACTTTTTACTTCTTGCTTTTGCACGAAGTTCCGAATTAAGTATTCGTTTTCTTATTCTTAAGTTTTTAGGTGTGATTTCTACCAGTTCATCGTCACCTATAAATTCCATACAGTTTTCAAGACTCATTACAACGTGAGGAACAAGTCTTAACGCATCATCAGAGCCTGAAGCACGAACGTTTGACTGTTGTTTCTTTTTGCACACGTTAACATTAATGTCGTCATTTTTCGCATTTTCGCCAACAACCATGCCCTCGTAAACCTTTACATTTGGGCCGATAAACAATTTTCCTCTTTCCTGAGCATTGTATAAACCGTAAGTTATTGACTCCCCGTCTTCAAAGGAAACCAATGACCCGTGCTGACGCATCTGTATATCACCTTTATACGGCTCGTATCCCTCTAAATAGTGGTTCATTATACCTGTACCTTTTGTGTCTGTTAAAAGTTCATTTCTGTAACCAATAAGACCTCGTGATGGAATTTTAAAACTTAATCTCGTATATCCCTGATTAACAGGTTTCATATTGGTCATTTCAGCCTTTCTTGACCCTAATTTTTCCATTACTGCACCTGTATATTCGTCAGGAACATCTACAATAAGGTTTTCGATAGGCTCACATAACACACCGTCAATTTCTTTGTTAATTACTTCAGGTCGGGATATCTGGAACTCATAACCCTCACGTCTCATTGTTTCAATAAGAATAGAAATATGAAGTTCACCACGTCCTGATACTACGAAACTGTCAGGGGTATCGGTTTCTTCCACTTTCATACTGATATTGGTTTCAAGTTCTCTCATTAATCTGTCTCTCAAATGACGAGAAGTCACAAAATCACCCTCACGACCTGCAAAGGGACTGTTGTTTACACTAAAAGTAATTGCAAGTGTAGGCTCGTCCACATCAGTAAATGGTAACAATTCAATATTTGACTGGTCGCATACTGTGTCACCAATTTCAGAATCTGTAAGTCCTGCAACTGCGACAATGTCACCAACGGAGGCACTGTCACATTCTTTTTTAAGAAGACCTTCGTGCTGATAAATCTTGGTAATTCTTACGTTTTTAGATGAACCGTCACGTTTACAAAGTGCAACAGTATCACCAACCTTTAAATTACCTCTTTTAATCCTTCCTATTGCAATTCTGCCAATATACGGGTCGTAATCAATGTTTGATACAAGCATCTGCAACGGTCCGTCAATATTGCCCTCAGGAGCAGGAACAGATTTAACAATCATTTCAAACAATTCTTTCATATTCTCTGTTTTTTGTTCAGGATTAATTGTTGCATAACCGTCTCTTCCTGAAGCATAAATAACAGGAGAATCAAGTTGTTCATCAGTTGCATCAAGATCCATAAACAGTTCTAAAACTTCGTCAATTACTTCAAAAGGACGGGCATTTGGTCTGTCCAGTTTATTTACAACAATAATAGGTACAAGATTTCTTTCAAGTGCTTTTTTAAGTACAAATCTTGTTTGCGGCATACAACCCTCAAAGGCGTCAACCAAAAGTAACACGCCGTCAACCATATCAAGAACACGTTCAACTTCTCCGCCAAAGTCAGCATGTCCGGGTGTATCAACAATATTTATTTTAATACCGTTGTAATTTACAGCGGTATTTTTTGACAAAATGGTAATTCCTCTTTCTCTTTCAATGTCGCCGCTGTCCATTACACAAGTATCTACCTG
>CALDNB010000097.1 GCA_937914775.1 uncultured Clostridia bacterium | reverse complement strand
AAAATGGTTTCGGAAAGTGTGGCTTTGGGATACCACCGTCAGGCAGACCGCATATTTAAAGTGGCATTTGCAATGCTTTTGTGTGTAGGAACAATAGGTACAGCAGTTTTGTACTTCGGTGCAGAGGCATTTGCGGGATTTTTAAAAACTCCTGATGCCGCAGGACCTATTAAGGCAATTGCACCTGCAGTATTCTTTGTTTCTGTAATGTCATCTTTAAGAGGATATTTTCAGGGTCACCAGAATATGTATCCAACTGCCATTTCAGAAGTAACTGAGGCGGTGGGTAAACTTATTTTCGGTTATTTACTTGCTTATTATTTTATGAATGTAAACGTTGCAAAAGCCGCATCAGGTGCAATTTTCGGTGTAACTATGGGCACTGTTTTGGGTGCGGCAATTCTCTTTACAATATTCCTTATAAAAAAATTCAAAAATACTGCTTACGACAGTTCTGAATCGGTAAGAAGCGTAAAAAGTATTGCAAAAGAACTTATTAAAATTTCTGTGCCCATAACAATTGGTGCATCTGTTGCAAGTATAACAACATTAATTGATATGGCAACTATAACAAGACGTTTGCAATCCATAACTCAAGTTACAGAGGAGTTTATGGTAAAATACGGAAGCCTTGTTGATGTTACCACTTTTACAGGTGCCATTGATTCACAACTTGCAACTAAACTTTATGGTCTTTATAACGGCTATGCAATACCGCTTTTCAACCTGCCTTTAACTATCGTTGCGGCAATAGCCATGAGCGTTGTACCTGCCATTGCGGCGGCTATAGCAAAAAAGAACTTTGTTGTAAGTAACGGAGTAACAAAGGGTGCTATAAAAATTACTATTCTTCTGGCACTTCCTTGCGGTGTAGGTCTTTTTGCTTTGGCAAAACCGATTTTGATTACACTTTACAATAACGGACTTGCAGAAACTCTTTTGCAGTCATTGTCTGTTGCAATAGTTTTTGTGTCGCTGTTATCTGTTACAACTGCGGTTTTACAGGCCTACGGTCACCCGTCTGTACCTATGATTAATATGCTGATAGGCGGAATAGTAAAAATTGCTACAAACTATTACCTTGTGGGTACACCAAAGTACAACATTGACGGTGCACCCATTGGTACAGTTATCTGCTATTTTGTTATAGTAATGCTTAATATTATTTGCTTAATAAGGATTACAAAAATCAGGTTTAGTGTTACCGATTTTGTTATAAAGCCCTTGTTTTGCGCACTTGTAATGGCAATACCTGTACTTGCAGGTTACAAAGTGGCATTTAACTTGGGATTGGGTGTGAGACTGTCCGTGGTTGTGGCGGTTGCTCTTGGTGTTCTGGTTTACGGACTGCTTATACTGTTTACTGGTGCAATAAAAAAAGATGATGTACTGATGCTTCCTAAAGGGGAGTCAATTTATAAATTACTAACAAAGACAAAACTTATGAAGTAGGTGAAAACATGTCAGAGGAAAGAATAATTTCTGCAAAAAATATTTCGGAGGACGGAAACTTTGAGGTGACTTTAAGACCCCGTACATTAGAAGAGTATGTGGGTCAGGAAAACGCCAAAGAAAGCCTTGAAATATTTATAAAG
>CALDNB010000096.1 GCA_937914775.1 uncultured Clostridia bacterium | reverse complement strand
CGAAGAAAAATTTTCTTGACATAAAACAAAAAATACATCAATGTGTTTCTGAAAGTGTAAAAGACGGAAAGGTTTTATATGTTGCCGGAAATAATGATATGATTCTCGGTGACATTGGTACTGAGGAAAATGCCCCTTATAATACTACGGATTTTTATGATTTAATGGATAATGCGTTCGGTGCGCTTCCTGAAAACGAGAAGATTGTACTTGTATCCAAGGAAAAACCTGATGAACTTTATTGGGGAGCATTTCATTATGTTGTAAACGGTATTGATTTTATCGGTATAAATATTGACCCTGATACGGCGTTTAATTCACACGAGGGAAGTTATAGTGATGAAACAATGCTTTGGATAAAGAATAAACTGAACGAAATTGACCCCGACGGAACAAAACCTGTTTTTGTTGTGGGACATTTGTCCGCAATATATTATTACAATGACGGAAAACTGACAGAAACAATGGTAAACGGAAACCGTGAATTGTTTTACGATATGTTTAAAGGTCACAAAAACGCATTTTATCTTTATGGGCACGTACACGGCGAAAGGGCGTGTTACAGAGACTTTTCATCAGGCGCAATCTTACATATAGGCGAACAGGAATTGCCCATTTGTGATAATCTTAAAGAAACTGATTCTCTGGGAAAAGAATATGCATATTCCTTTGTCCATATGGGCGGATTAAGACCTTTTGCCCCACAGTATTATGAAGAAGACGGAATAAGCGGTTATGGCGGTGGAACTGAATTACAATATTTTCCCGCTACGGCAACTCCGAAACTGGCACAGTATCTGGTTTTTGAAGTATATGAAGACAGAGTGGTATTTCATATCAGAAATACAGGAACTCTTGAAAACTATGAACAGAAAGACAAGTTGAAAGAATATACAGTATATTATAAATAATTACTGAGATATGAACTGCTTAATTAATATAAAACGGACACCTTTTAGGTGTCCGTTTTTTTATTTGTTTATCTCTTGTTTATCTGTTCTGCATAAAATATAATCTATACTTACGTTGTAAAAATCAGCAAGGATAAGCAGGGCTTCAGTTGTAGGAACTCTTTCGCCTGTTTCATATTTAGACAACAGTGCTTGTTCTATGCCCGTGTGAATTTGTAACGCAATCTGAGTTAGATTTTTCTGTTTCCTTAATTTTCGCAAATTATTATTCATAAATAATCACCTAATGACATTATGTCATATTTTTTCTTGACAAATATGACAAATTGTCATATAATGTTGTTTAGAGAGATATAGAGAGGGGTGATTTTATATGGCAATAGCATCTTTAGTATTAGGAATATGTGCATTAGTATTTCCTTTTATTGGACTAGGATATGTTTCTGTACTTGTTGGTATTGTAGGTGTTATCCTTGGTGCTTTAGGCAAAAAGAATGTTGAAAAGCAAGGTATGGCTACTGCAGGGCTTGTTATGTCTATTATCGCAGTTGCGCTTGGATTGGTTTCATGGATTGCTTGTGCTGCTTGTGTTGGCGGTCTGGCTAGTTTAGGAAGTACCCTATAAAATCAGTTTGCAAAAATCTGCCGCGGTATGTGGCAGATTTTTTTCTGTACTAACTATTAATATTTAAGGTGATATAATGTACCCATATATAGAAATTCTGAATTTAAATATTCCTACTTACGGTTTATGTGTATGTTTTGCCATTGTTTTGTGTTCGATACTGGTATTTGACAGAGCGCGAAAAGAAAACATAGATTTTAATGATTTGACTATACTGATTGCTATTTCAATTGGGTCCGGTATGTTAGGTGGAGTTATTTTATATATTTTTGTCACATACGATATGCAAACTTTGTATAAACAGATTGCAACGCTTAATCTGTCATTCCTTAAAAACCCAGGAATTGTGTTTTACGGTGGATTGATAGGCGGTATTTTGGGTTGTGTAGTTACAACAAGAATTTTAAAAATTAATGTTGAACAGGTGGAACGATGTATAGTTCCGTTTATACCTTTAGGTCATGCTATAGGAAGAGTTGGTTGCTTGATGGCTGGTTGCTGTTATGGTTTTCCGTATTGTGGTATATTTGCTGTATCAACTACTTTTGACATTGGAAACAGTACATATTTCCCTATTCAGGCAATCGAGGCACTACTTAATATTTTGATAATGACAGCACTTCTTATTTACACCAAAAAAGAAAGACGCAAGTATAGTGTGCTTTCTTTCTATCTAATTATGTATTCAATTCTAAGATTTATTCTGGAGTTTTATCGGGGAGATGCTATAAGAGGGAAATACTTGTTGTTTTCAACTTCTCAGTGGATTAGTTTGATATTGCTTTTATTCTCTGTAATTATTATGATTAAGAATAGTTACAAACAAAAAATATGAATATAAATTGATAACTATAGCAAAAACGGACACCTAAAAGGTGTCCGTTTTCATTTTTTTATCTTTTATTAAATTCCTCACCGTTTATTATGAATATAAAACCTGAATTATTAAAAAGCAACAGCAACCATCAATTCCATATATTACATTTGAATTATGTAAACCTATATGTTATAGTATATAAGGGCTTCCCCCACGGAGAGGAGGACAAAACATGAAAAAGATTATAATTGCATTATTAGTTGCAATTCAGATAACATCGGTGTTGCAGAGTAGTGCTTCGGAAACGGTAACCCACAAGGTTGTATCAGGTGAAAGTATGTGGAAAATAGCAGTCAAATATGAGGTGGGACTAAGCGAAATAAAAGGTGCAAACCCTCATATTGCTAATCCTGACCTTATATATCCCGGGCAAATTTTAAATATTCCCACAACAGATTCGACGGTTATAAACTATGAAAATGAGGTAACAAGGCTTGTTAACGAGATAAGAGTGAAAAACGGGCTTAAACCTCTTGCAGCAGACTGGGAACTTGGCCGAGTTGCAAGATACAAGTCTCAGGATATGAAAGACAACAACTATTTTTCTCACACAAGTCCCGTTTACGGCTCTCCCTTTAATATGATTAAGAATTTTGGAATATCATACAGGAGTGCGGCTGAGAATATAGCCAAAGGACAGAGGACACCGCAAGCAGTTGTAAATGCGTGGATGAATTCATCAGGACACCGTGCAAACATATTAAACCCATCATATACAAAAATCGGCGTTGGATATGTTGCAGAGGGGAATTACTGGACACAAATGTTTATAAGACAATAATAAAAAAACTCCCGTGTGGAGTTTTTTTTAATTATTTTTCCCAGGGTAGTTTTTTATCGCAGATTATTAAATCTACGTCATCTTTGCTACATAAAGTAAATGTTTTCTGAAGCCCCAGTTTTGAAGAGTCGCAAAGGAATATTTTCTTTTTTGAACGGGACAGCATAACTTTTCGAAGAGAAGTTTCTTCTTCGGACACATCGCTTATTTCACCGTCTTCTGAAATTGCCTGACTTGAGAAGA
>CALDNB010000095.1 GCA_937914775.1 uncultured Clostridia bacterium | reverse complement strand
CTATACAGAATCTCAGTTAGTGGATGGCAAGTGTCCAGACTGCGGTCGTCCAGTACAGAAAGCAAAAGAAGAAGCTTATTTCTTCCGTATGAGCAAGTATGCAGATCGTTTGATGAAGCATATTGAAGAAAATCCTCATTTCATTCAGCCTGAAAGCCGTAAGAATGAAATGGTCAATAACTTCATTAAACCAGGTCTTCAGGATCTTTGCGTATCACGTACTTCATTTAAATGGGGTATTCCAGTAGATTTTGATCCTAAGCATGTTGTGTATGTGTGGATTGATGCATTGACTAACTATATTACTGGTCTGGGATATGATTTAGATGGAAATCATGATCCTCTGTTTAATAAGTACTGGCCTGCAGATGTACATCTGATTGGTAAGGATATTCTTCGTTTCCATACAATTTACTGGCCAATTCTTCTTATGGCTTTGGGAGAACCATTGCCCAAACAGATATTCGGTCATCCCTGGATGCTTTTCGGCGAGGACAAAATGAGTAAATCAAAAGGCAACGTTATCTATGCTGATGATATGGTAAATCATTTTGGCGTTGATGCAGTAAGATATTATATGCTTCACGAAATGCCTTACGCTCAGGACGGCACAATTACTTATGAAACATTTATAAGCAGATATAATTCAGAACTTGCAAATACTTTAGGTAATCTTGTAAACAGAACAGTTGCAATGGTTAAAAAGTATTTTGACGGAGTATTATATACTGACGGAGAAAAGCAGGACCTTGACAATGAACTTATTAAAACTGCCCTTGATGCAAAAGCAAAAATGGAAACATCAATGGAGGATTTAAGAGTTGCAGATGCAATTGACGCCGTTTGGGATATTGTAAGAAGAAGCAACAAATACATTGATGAAACTATGCCCTGGGCCCTTGCTAAAGACGAAAACGGCAAAGACAGATTAAAAGCAGTTTTATATAATCTTGTAGAGAGTATAAGATACATTTCAGTAATGCTTACTCCCTTTATGCCTGAAACTGCAGAAAAAATTGCACAGCAGATTAACTGTGATTTGCTTACATGGGAAAGCATCGGGGAATTTGGTAAAATTGAAAACGGAAAAACTGTAGGCGACGCAACTCCATTATTTGCAAGAATTGATGAGGCTAAAAAATTAGAGGAGTTAATAAATGGTTAATTTGTTTGACAGTCATACTCACCTTGACGACGAAATGTTTGACGGTGACAGGGAACAGGTCATAGAAAACATAATCGGAAGCGGTGTAAAACTGCTTACAAACATTGCAAGTAACATTAAAACATCTTATCAGTCAGTTGAACTGGCGGATAAATACGATTTTATTTATGCGACGGTGGGCGTTCATCCCTCTGACGTGTATGATATGACGGACAAAGATTTGCAGATAATTGAAGAATTGTCAAAGCACGAAAAGGTTGTTGCAATAGGTGAAATCGGTCTTGACTATCACTATGACGGATATGATGAAAAATTGCAGAAGTACTGGTTTTTAAAGCAACTGGAACTTGCGGAAAAACTTGATATGCCTGTTGTTGTCCATTCCAGAGATGCTGCAAAAGACACAATGGATATTTTAAAATCCGTAAACACAAAAGGCATAATCCATTGTTATTCGGGTAGTCTTGAAATGGCAAAAGAATATATAGATATGGGTTACTATATTTCATTTACGGGAACAGTAACTTATAAAAATGCCAAAACTGCGGTTAAGGTTGCATCGGAAATTCCTTTAGACCGACTTCTTATTGAAACAGACAGTCCGTATCTTTCGCCCGATGGGTTTAGGGGTACAAGAAATGACAGTTCAAGAGTAAGATATGTGTGCGAGAAAATCGCACAGTTAAGAGGTATCAGCCCCCAGCAGTTGGCAGATATAACTTATGAAAATGGGAAAAGGGTGTATAGAATTGATAATCAGTTATAATTTGGGTAATTCGCTTTACATAAACTTAACAAACAGATGTTCAAACAGTTGCGATTTCTGTTTAAGAGCCTCAAAAGGTCAGCCTGAAATAGACAGTAACAAATGGGAAACAAGTGACGATTTAAGCGGAACAAGTGAATTATGGCTTGACTACGAGCCGGAAGTTTCCGAAATCATTGAGGACCTGTCAAAAAGAGATTTAAAATCTTATGATGAAATAGTATTTTGCGGTTTCGGTGAGCCATTTATGAGATTTTACGATTGCGTAGAAATTGCAAAGTGGTTAAGAGAACAACAGGTTAAAAAAATAAGAGTAAATACAAACGGTCAGGCAAATCTTATTTACGATACCGATGTTACGCCTTTAATGGCAGGATTGTTTGACGTTGTGTCAGTAAGTCTTAACAACAAAAATGCAAAAGAATATGACGCTACCTGCCACAGTGACTTTGGTGAAAAAGCATACGACGGTTTACTGGAATTTGGTGAAAAGTGTGCAAAACTTGGTATGAGAACAGTTTTCTCGGTAGTTGATATATTACCTAAAGAAGATATTGAAATTTGCAGGAAACTGGCTACTGACAGAGGATGCGAATTAAGAGTACGAGAATATATTGAATAACTAAAGTAACCTCCCAGACATATAATGTTGTGGGAGGTGTTTTTATGTATTATGTAGTATTTAACTCCGTAACTTTAGCAACTCGTGTAAAAAACTATTTTAAATATACGGGTGAACGTGTACGCCTTGTTCACACACCCAAAACTATTTCCAGAGGCGGTTGTTCCTATAGCCTTATAGTGGAAAAGCATCTTGTTCCAAAAGTTATGGAGGTTGCTCTTGATTACGGTATAAAAGTATTGGGAGTTTACAAAGAAACCGACGACGGATTTGCCGAGGTGGACAGTTATGATATATCTTGACAATTCTGCCACAACTCATCATAAGCCACGGGCAGTAACAGACGCGGTTTATGATTATATAAAGAATTTTTCTTCCAACAGCGGAAGAGGAAGCCACAAATTAAGTAATTATTCAGGTGAAATGGTATATAGTTGCAGAGAACTTATTGCAACTCTTTTTAATATTGATGACCCGTCGCTGATTGCTTTTACACCGAATACCACAACGGCAATTAACTTTGCCATACACGGACTTTTAAATAAAGACAGTCACGTGGTTATTGGCGGTATGGAGCACAACTCTGTTTTACGTCCCGTTGTTGATGTGGGGTGTGAATATGCAGTTGCAAAAGCAGACCATACAGGTTTTGTTTCTGCTAAAAGCGTTGAAAATGCAATAACACCCAAAACGTCTCTGATTGTTATTAACCACGCTTCAAATATTGTGGGAACTATTAATCCTATACAGGAAATAGGTAAAGTTGCCAAAAAACACAATATTCCTTTTATGGTGGACTGTGCCCAGACTGCAGGAGTAGTTGGCATTGACGTTAAACGTGACAATATATCAGTTCTTGCATTTGCGGGGCATAAACTGTTGTACGGTCCTACAGGTACGGCAGGTCTATATGTAAGTAAAAATATAACATTAAAGCCCATAATTCAGGGCGGTACAGGAACAATGTCGGAAAGTTATTTACAACCGACCTTTATGCCTGATATGCTTGAAAGCGGAACGCTGAATCTTGTGGGTATTGCGGGACTTAAAGAGGGAGTTCG
>CALDNB010000094.1 GCA_937914775.1 uncultured Clostridia bacterium | reverse complement strand
TTGGTAGGCGAAGATGTATCGGAAAATCTTAAAACTATACGCTCCATTCCTTTAACGCTTAATAAAAGTATCCCGTATTTAGAAGTAAGAGGCGAGGTTTTTATGCCTGTTTCTGCTTTTGAAAAATTAAATAACGAAAGAGAAGTAGAAGAACTTCCGCTGTTTGCTAATCCAAGAAATGCTGCTGCAGGGTCACTTCGTCAGCATGACAGTAAAATTACTGCTAAGAGAAATCTTGATATTTTTGTTTTTAATATTCAGCAAATTGACGGTGTTGAAATTACAAATCATACAGACGGGCTTGAATTTTTAAAAGAATTGGGCTTCAAAACCAGTCCTGTTACTAAAATTCATAATTCAATAGAGACTGCATTTGATGAAATAATAGAAATAGGAGCAAACAGAGGTAATTTAGGATTTGATATTGACGGTGCAGTAATAAAAGTTGACGATTTTTCTATGAGAGAAACCCTTGGAAGTACATCAAATACGCCAAAGTGGGCTATTGCATATAAATTCCCTGCAGAACAAAAAGAAACAGAATTAAGAGAAATAACTGTTCAGGTTGGAAGATCAGGAGTTTTAACACCTACTGCAGAATTAAAACCTGTAAGAATTGCAGGAAGCGTAGTTTCAAGGGCAACTTTGCACAATATAGATAATATAAAGGCAAAAGACATAAGAATTGGCGACAAGGTAATAATTCAAAAAGCAGGAGAAATAATTCCTGAAGTTGTTAAATCTCTGCCCGAGAAACGAGACGGCAGCGAAGTTGTATTTGAAATGCCTGAAATTTGTCCCGTTTGCGGCGGAGAGGTTATAAGATTTGAAGATGAAGCAGCCACATACTGCATCAACTCAAACTGTCCTGCCCAGAGAATAAGAAGTATTATCCACTTTGCTTCTAAAGATGCAATGGATATTGACGGCTTAGGCCCTGCAATTGTTGAACAACTTTGCAATGAAAAACTGATTTCCAACTATGCTGATTTGTTTTATTTAACAAAATCTCAGTTAGTAGGTCTTGAACGAATGGCAGATAAGTCTGCGCAAAATTTGCTTAACTCTATTGAAATATCAAAAACCCGTGGTTTGGAAAGAGTGTTGTGCGGACTTGGTATCAAGCATATAGGCGTAAAAGCCGCAAAATCACTTGCAGAAACCTTTGGAGATATAGACAGTATAATTTGCGCTACAAAAGAAGAATTGCTTTCCATTTACGATTTTGGGGAATCTATGGCAGACAGCGTAATTAAATTCTTTGCATCTGATTTTTCCTGCGATATTGTAAATAAATTACGATTCGCAGGTGTTGATTTGACTTACACTTCAAATGTGGAGGACGACAGATTTAAAGACCTGACTTTTGTATTAACAGGTACTTTGTCAAAATACAACAGAGATGAAGCGTCTGCTATAATTGAGCGTTTTGGTGGTAAAACTGCAAGTAGTGTATCTAAAAAAACATCTTATGTTTTAGCAGGTGAAAATGCAGGAAGAAAACTGACAAAAGCACAAAGTTTAGGTATAAACATAATAACTGAAGAACAATTTGAACAACTAATACAATAAATTCGTAGAATTTATTGTATTTTTTTGAAAAATTTCGGTATCTCTATTGTAAATTTTCTAGTTTTGTTATACAATATATAGTGATATTGAAGATAGAGTGGTGAATAGTGTGTTTAAAACAATTAAAGAAGAAATAGATGTAATACTGGAACGTGACCCTGCTGCAAGAAGCGGATGCGAAGTTTTCTTTCTTTACAGCGGTTTTAAGGCTATTATGCATCACAGACTTGCTCATTGGCTATATAATCATAAACACTATTTTCTTGCGCGATATATATCTCAGAGAAGCAAAAAAATTACCGGGATTGAAATTCACCCTGCAGCAAAAATCGGCAAAGGCTTATTTATCGACCATGGTACAGGCGTAGTTATAGGTGAAACTACTGAAATCGGCGATAACTGCACTATCTATCAGGGTGTAACTCTTGGCGGTACAGGTAAAGACAAAGGCAAAAGACATCCAACTATTGGAAATAACGTTCTAATTGGTTCAGGTGCAAAAGTATTAGGACCGTTTAAAGTTGGTGACAACTCAAAGATTGCTGCTAACGCTGTAGTTTTAAGCGAAGTACCACCTAATAGTACCTGCGTTGGTGTTCCGGGAAGAATTGTTACAATTAACAATGTAAGAATAGCACCAATTGTTCAGGATTTAGACCAGATACATATGCCCGACCCTGTATCTATGGAATTGTGTAAATTAAGAGCCAGACTTGAAAAATTAGAGGAGGAAAACAAATCTGATGAAACTTTATAATACTTTAACAAGACAAAAAGAAGAATTTGTTCCCGTAGAAAAAGACAAGGTAAAAATGTATTCCTGCGGTCCTACGGTTTATAATTACTTTCACATAGGTAACGCAAGACCTTTTATAGTATTTGATGCCTTAAGAAATTATTTACAGTACATTGGCTATGATGTAACTTTTGTCCAGAATTTTACAGATATAGATGATAAATTAATAAATAAGGCAAAAGAGGAAAATACTACTGTTAAAGATATTGCTGAAACCTTTATAAAAGAGTATTTTATCGACGCTGATGCACTTGGTATTTGCAGAGCATCAGTTCATCCGAGAGCAACCGAAAATATTGAT
>CALDNB010000093.1 GCA_937914775.1 uncultured Clostridia bacterium | reverse complement strand
GTTGACATTGACCCCGTTGCAGTTTCAGTTGCTATAGAAAACGGTGAAAGAAATAATTTTACTGCTCCACGATATGTTATTAAAAAAGGCAACCTTGTTGATGAAATTGAGGGGAAATATGATATAGCAGTTGCAAATATTGTTGCAGATGCAATTATTATGCTTTGCCCCGATGTGCTGCCCTTTATTAAAGATGACGGATACTTTATCTGTTCGGGAATTATTGAGGACAGAATAGAAGATGTTAAAGAAAAATTAACTGATGAAGGTTATAAAATACAGGAAATTTTAAGACAAGGCGAATGGTGTGCAATGCTTTGCAAAATAAAATAAAAAAAGGCTCATATCCAAAAGGATATGAGCCTTTTCAATTAATTAATGAATGGTTTCAACTCTTCACAAAGTGGTTCAGCATCGTCACTGTGGATTTCAACTTTAATTGGCTTTGCAAGGTCTAATGAGAAAATACCCATAATTGATTTTGCATCAACTATGTATCTTCCTGATGTTAAGTCAACGTCGTAAGAATACTTGCTTACAATGTTAACGAAGGATTTTACATCGTTAATTGAACTTAAAAGAATATTAAATGTTTTCATGTTTCTTTCCTCCTAAATAATTATAGTTGTATTATTATCACTGCAAGGAACAAATTTGTATTCGTTCTTTGTAATGGTAATATCGTAAACTTTGCCCCTGAATTCTCTTTTTACCTTTGCAGGTAACATTTCAGGTGCCAGACACGGATTGATTTCCAGTCCGTCCATTTTTGGCTTGATTCCAAGCATATACTGTGTTACTGCTATATACATCCAACAAGCAGTACCTGAAAGCCAACTTACGTTTGCAAGACCGAATTTCATACTTTCGGGACCGAATATGTTGGAAGAATATACATAAGGCTCTGCATTGTATCTTGTTTCGCCTACTTTGCTTTGTGCAATCATCGGCAACAACTGATGATAATATTTATATGCTCTTTCGGGGTGATTTAACATACACTCCGCAATAATTGCCCAGGTATTTGCGTGGCAGAAAATTGAGCCGTTTTCACTGCAACCCTTTTTGTCATAAGTAAGAGGGTCTTCTTTTGAGGGGTAGTCTTTCATTGATGGATGGATTTTCTTAATACCCATTTCGGTATCAAGATATTTGTTTACGCTGTCCATTGCCATTTCCTGTTTGTCTTTATCACCAAGACCTGAAAGTACTGCCCAACTTTGTGAGTTAAGCCAGATTTTTGCCTGTGGCTCTTTGTCTGAGCCAATATAAATGCCTTCGTCTGTTATGCAGCGTCTGAACCATTTTCCGTCCCATGCAGAATTGTTAACCAAATCTTTCTGGTCGTTATAAAGTTTTACGAATTTACTGTCGTCTTCACCTTTTAATCTTGCAAGTTCTGCGATTTGTCTTAGTACTGTACCGAACTGCATACCTGTCCATACGCTTTCGCCTTTACCTTTTCTGCAAACTTTAAAAAGCATATCGTTCCAGTCAGATGCAAGCATTAATGGGAAACCGTGTTCGCCTAAGTGGTTCTCTGTATATTCCACCGCTTTTTTAAGGTGCTCCCACACAGTTCCTTTTCCGTCGTCAAAATATGTTACCACTTCGTCGAGGTAATCAAGACTTCCCTCTTCCATAACAATATGGTAAGTTGTCATAATAAGCCACAAATGGTTATCTGAATGGATTCTGGCGAGTGGCTCCCATCCTTCATTCGGGAAGCAGTGGTTGTCGGAGCGTGGCTCTTTAACAGGCTCCCAACCCTCGTTGGGGAAGAAGTAGTGGTTTGTGTGTCCGTCCTGATACTGCTGTGTTAAAAGCAAGTTAAGTTTGTCTTTTGCACGTCTTAAATCAAAGGGTACCATCGCCAGAGTGTCCTGTGCAGTATCTCTCATTCCCACTCCTCTGAATGTTCCTGTTGCGTAGTAACTTATGTTTCGCGAGAACTGGAAGTTTCTTTCTGCCTGATAGGGGTTCCAGATGTTAATCATTGTCTGGGCATCTTTGTCGGGAATTTCTACTGAGAATTTGCTTAAATGTTTGTCCCATTGTTCCTTTAATGCCACAAAGGATTTTTCTACAAAATCAGCCTGTCTGCAATGAGCAACTGATTTTTTAATATCATCGTCAGTCATTGCAGTACCAAGGTAAATATTTACTGTTTTTTCTTCGTTTGCTTTTAAATCAATGTTAAGTTCAAAAGCGAAACAGGGGTCTCCGCCTGACAGTAATGAATTTGTGCAGGTGCCATTTTCGATCCCGATTGGGTTTTCTTCGCTTCTGTATCCGCCCACAAACTCGTCTCTGTCACAGTCAAAAGATGTAACGGGAACGTTTGTTGCAAAATATACAAGGGGTGTTTCGTCAGGCTTCGGCTGATTTTCAACACCGTATTCGTAAACTAAAATATCCTCTAAATTGTAGCAGGAAAGTTGGTGCTTGTTGTAACACTGCCACTGCAATTCCCTCATAAACTCCATCATACCAAGTTCTACAAAGGGGAATATTTTAATCTTCTTATCCTCGTTTGATTTTAGTTTCATGTTCCAGATAAGGCAGTTTTCGTACTTTCCAACAAAGTATGTTGTTTTAACCTGTACGCCATTTTTTTCTGCTTCGAAAACTGTGTAGCCCATACCGTGAGTTGACTGCCATTTTTCCGGCTTGTCCTTGCACGGTTCGCTTGTGGGACACCAGGTAGTTTCACCGTCTTTTATATATGTGTAAAAACCGCTTCTGTCAGTTGGAAGATGGAAAAATCTGTAGTGATTGATTCTCCATATCTGGGGACTTTTGTAGAACGCTACGCCGCCGCCTGCCTGACTTATCATTGTATGAAATGTACCGTTTGACAAGTAGTTCATCCAGGGTGACGGAGTGTTGTATTTGTCAAAAGTAATTTCTTTTTTGTCATTGTTGAATTTATACATTAGTTATTCTCCTTTGCAAAGATGCTTTTGCCTGTAAACTGTGTATCTCCGAACAGACCGTCAACAAGCATCTTAACTGTGTCAACTGACGGAGTTGTGTTCATTTCTATATATGTTGGGTCTTCAGGGAAATATTCCGGTGCAAAGTACGGCGAACCATAATTTACAATTACTTTCTTTTTCTTGTCAAACTGGTGTGAGCCCCATATCATCATGTGAGCATCACTCCACTGCGCAACAAACATTGCGTTTACGTTAAATATTACAAGGTCATAGTCTTTCTGAATTTCGTCGGTGTCTGTCTGCCAGCAAACCTGTGAAACGGGCTCAAATATGTCACGTCTTACATCTGCACTGACTCCTCGTTTTGCCAGTTCTTCTTTCAAAAGGTTGGAAGAAACTTTGTCATCATCTGTGACATCAACGATTAAAACTTTGTTTAATTTGTCTGCAGATAATGGAAGAAGACCTATTTCGTTTCTTAACATACAGATACCATGTTTAGCAATTTCAAGTCTTGTGCTGTCAACAAATTTTGCATCGGGTGTGTCAAAAGCGTTGTTTTGTAACGCTTTGTTTCTGAATTTTTCCATTTTCTCGATACGGGATAAGGCGTCTTCTAAACGTGACATTGGAATTTCACCGCTTAAAATCTGCTGTTCAATTACTTCTGCCGCTTCAATTGGAGGCCACAGAAGAAGGTCGGCACCTGCTTTAAATGCCTGAACTGTTTCTGCAATATTGTCACCAACACCGTTACCGCCCATAATTAAAGCATCTGTAACAACTGCACCCTCAAAACCAAGTTCGCCTTTTAACAGGTCAGTTGTAAGTTTTTTAGAGAATGTTGCAATGGGGTAAAATCCGTTTTCGCCCTCTTTATCGTATGCTTTTAATGTAGTGTGAGTGGTCATAACACACATTGCATTTTCTTTAAACATTTCTTTATATGTATAACCGTAAGTTTCCATCCAACGGTCCATATCCATATTGTTAGAGCCGGGGGCTATGTGCATATTTACAAAGTATGTACCAAGTCCGGGGAAATGCTTCGCTGTTGCACAAACGCCCTGGTCCTGAATACCTCTTATAACTTCGCGGTAAACTGATGCAATTACCTTTGGGTCATCGCTTATTGCCATTAAATACATAAGAGGGTCAAAGCACATATCAATACTTGGTCCTAAAACCCAGTCCACGCCTTTATCATTCATCTGCATACCGATAGTTTTACCCCAGTTGTATGCATCTTCTAAATTTCTTGATGCACCAAGTGAACGTTGGTTTCCAACGAATATTGTCTGGTTACGAATGTATGTACCGTCTGCACATACAAGAAGTTTCTTTTTGGAATACTTTTTACATTCGTTTAAAGTGTCAAAGTCAAGTTGGCTTCCCATGTATTCTCCGTTTTTACCACGGTAAGCCGCTTGTTCACCATAGTACATACCGCCAACGGGATATTTCTCAAAAAACTCCTTAGGACCACCATTGCTGTTGATTTCACGAATGGTAACTATAAATGTTTTTAAAATTTTCTCTCGTAATGTCATAGCACCTGCTCCTTTAAAAGAATTATAATTAAATGATATATTAAATTAACTTAAAAGTCAATCAATTATGGAAAAAAACCGCATTTTTGTTGCGAAAAAATATATGTAATGGTATAATGTTATTAATATAATTTTTAAGGAGAAAAAATATGTTAAGCACAAAATTTTTTGATAAAGGTGAAGAAGCCCGTATGTTCTGGCGTGCGGCAGGTGATTTTGGTGAACTGGTGGGCGATGTTTCAAGAGATGAAAACACCGTTTTTAAAACTACTGACCAATACAAAATCGGGTGCACGGTTACAAAAGACCAGTACGGCGTAATAAACAGAAAAGACGTTTTTAAAAACATATCAGACAAGCCAATAGTACTTACATCATTAAAATCAAGATTTGTTTTTGAGGGCGGAGAATATGAAGTATATACACAATATAACAACTGGCAGTCGGAAAGTATAGGCGGTTGGCAGCCCCTTGTAACAGGTGTTACTGCAGGGTGCACAAGTACAAGAAGTACACAAAACGCATCTCCCTTTGTTGTGGTATGGAGTAAGCAACAACAAAGAGGAGCAGTTATACATCTTTTGCCTAACTGCTCGTGGGAAATCAAGGTTACGCATCTTGGTCTGCCGCAGCGTTTGTCTAAAGCCCTTGTGGAAATCGGACCTGCTGATTACAATATGCAGTTGGAAGTTAAACCTGGCGAAGAGATTTTCCTTCCTGAAATTATATGCTATGAAACATGTAACAGAACAGACTTTGACTGCTACAAACTTCATAATTATCTGCACAACAACTATCCCCGCAGAGAACTGCCTATGATATATAATACATGGCTTTACAGATATACTGATTTTACACCTGAACAACTTATGACTCAGGCAGAAATTGCAAAAGATATGGGACTTGAGTATTTTGTAATTGATGCAGGTTGGTTTGGTAAAGAGGGTGTCCACTGGTTTGAAACCTGCGGTGACTGGGCTGAAAACCACCACGGCGGATTTTACGGTACAATGAAACAGTTTGCCGCAAAAATAAGAGATATGGGAATGAAATTCGGCTTATGGATAGAGCCCGAAAGAGCCAGTGCTATATCGGACTCTGTCAAAAACCATCCCGAATACTATTTAAAGAGTAACTACAAGGATATGTACTTTTTAGACTTTGCCAACCCCGAAGCAAGAGAGTGGATGCTTGGCGTAATTGACGGACTTGTAAATACATACGGCATTGAATACATTAAATTTGACTACAATGACGACTTGTTCTACGACGAAAGAAAAACTGCGTTTTACCGTTACCAGATGGGATTTGACAGTTTTATGAAAGAATTAAGAAAAAGATATCCCGATATGTATTTAACAGGTTGTGCAGGGGGCGGAGAACGTACCGAAATTGCCAACTACACAAGATATGACAGTTTATGGGCAAGTGATAACGAAAGCCCCTATACCGAAATGCGTATAATAAAAGAAAATATGTTAAGATTGCCTCCTCAGGGTATTGAAAGAGTAACTTGCATACATTCTTTAGAAGAATATGAAGATTTTTATAAACCTTTTACAGTTGAATCTCACAAACCACATAACAGAATAGTTGCTTGTTGTGACGCATGGTGGTATGATATTGCAGGTGTTCATCCCTCATATCTTGAGGCATACCACACCTGCGGACCTGTTGAGTTTAGTTGTGACTTGACAAGAGTTTCAGAAGCCGACCGTGCACGTTTTACAGAATTTATTGCAGGTGTAAAGGAAAAGAGAGAGTTCTGGAAAAAGGCGGTAGCAAGAATACTTTGCGATACTGAGTCTGTTACAGTATATCAGTACAGCGATATGGAACTTACTGATATTATGATTCAGGTGGTTTCAGGCGAAGCGCTGCAAAATCAGATTACTGTTTACCCTGTTGTTTGCGAGGACAAAGTGTATCTTGTAAATGGTGAAAAGGAAATAAGCGGTAAGGACATTATGAAAGAAGGAATAGACATTCCCATTACAGGCTGGAAAGAAATGAGCAAAATCACTCTTACTGAGATTAAATAAAAATGGGGGTGTAAATATTGACAGTGTTTGCTCAAATTTCAGGGTTGATTGCAGTAATAACATTTCTACTCAGTTACCAGCAAAAAAAGAGGGAAAATATAATATTGTGGAATGCTACATCAAGAGTTTTATACATAATTCAATATCTTATGCTTGGTGCTTTCGAGGGCGTTGCTCTTGACATACTTGGTGTGCTTTCCTCTGTACTCGCACAGAAAAAAGACAGTAAAATAATCAAGAAACACTTTAAAACTTTTTTGATTGGCGTTAATCTTTTGATACTTGCGGTGGGATTGTCTCTGTACGAAAATATTTTCAGTCTGTTCCCCATTGTGGGTGTTATCCTTCACACCTCGGCATTCTGGATAAGGGAAGAAAAAACAATCCGCATAGTGTCCTTTATTGGTTCTCCGTTCTGGCTTGTATATAATCTTGCGAGTCTTGCCTTCGGTTCGGCAATAGGAGATATTTTATCAATGGTTTCTATAGGAACTGCAATTTACAGATATGACATAAAAGGAGAAACAAATTGAACAGAAAAACCTTTTACAAAAAACTGTATAAATTACTTGAAATATTTCTCATGCTTCTATCGTTATTAAAGTAAACAAAAAGGAGGACGTCATGAAAAAAATAGTATCTCTGGCATTGGGAGCGGTGCTTGGTTTTACACCGTCGTTTGCCCTTGCGGATGATTATAATAATTTGAATTTTTCGTATGATAAACAAACAAGAATATTGAGTATAGAAGGCATCTTCGGCAAAAATGAACAC
>CALDNB010000092.1 GCA_937914775.1 uncultured Clostridia bacterium | reverse complement strand
ATTTTGATGCAGTGAACGAATCCTCCAAAGGTGCCGGCAAAGTGGGAATTATCTCCGTTGGTTGGGACCCGGGCCTGTTCTCTATTCAAAGAGCACTGTTCGGCGCTGTTTTACCCACCGGTAAAGATTACACTTTCTGGGGCAAAGGCGTAAGTCAGGGGCATTCAGACGCTATAAGACGAATTGATGGTGTAAAAGACGCCCGTCAATATACTGTTCCTGTAGAAGATGCGGTACAAAGAGTGCGAAACGGAGAAAACCCAACTCTTTCCGTAAGGGAAAAGCATACCAGAGAATGTTTTGTAGTGGCAGAAGAAAATGCAGACTTAGAGTATATCGAAAAAACAATAAAGGAAATGCCAAATTACTTTAAAGATTACGATACAACGGTGCATTTTATAACAGAAGAAGAACTTAAAAGAGAACATTCAGGGATTCCTCACGGAGGAACAGTAATAAGAAGCGGAAACACAGGGGAAAACAAACATTTGATTGAATTTAGTCTTAACCTTGATTCAAACCCCGAGTTCACTTCAAGCGTACTTGTTGCTTATGCCCGTGCCGCATACAGAATGTGCCAGAAAGGTGACTTCGGTTGCAAGACGATTTTTGATATACCACCAATACTTTTGCACCCACAATCACCTGAAGAACTTCGTAAAAATTTACTATAACAGAGAGGAAGAGTTAATATGGATTCAAATGTACGTCCCCAGGATATGAAAAGAATTGACAGTCCTGAACTTGCCAATAAATTTATTGACGAGCAGATAGAAATTGTAAGAAAACAGGTAGGAGATAAAAAAGTGCTTCTTGCTTTGTCAGGAGGCGTAGATTCCTCTGTTGTAGCGGCACTTCTGGTTAAAGCAGTAGGAAAACAGTTGGTTTGTGTTCACGTAAACCACGGTCTTATGAGAAAAGGCGAAAGTCAGCAGGTTATTGATGTATTCCAGAATCAACTTGGTGCAAATCTTGTTTACGTTGATGCAACAGACAGATTTTTAGATAAACTTGCGGGTATCGATAACCCCGAACAAAAAAGAAAAATCATCGGCGGAGAGTTTATAAGAGTATTTGAAGAAGAAGCAAGAAAACTTGAGGGTATAGCATTCCTTGCACAAGGTACAATTTACCCCGATATTATTGAAAGCGATGGAGTAAAGGCGCACCACAACGTGGGCGGATTGCCTGAAGATATGCAGTTTGAACTTTGTGAGCCTGTAAAATTACTTTATAAAGACGAAGTTCGTGTAGTAGGTAAAGCCCTTGGGCTTCCTGATGATATGGTTTACCGTCAGCCATTCCCAGGTCCTGGTCTTGGTGTTCGTTGCCTTGGTGCGATTACACGTGACAGACTTGAGGCTCTTCGTGAAGCAGATGCAATCTTAAGAGAAGAATTTGATAAAAACGGACTTGCAGGTAAAGTATGGCAGTACTTTATAGCTGTTCCCGATACAAAAAGCGTAGGCGTAAAAGATGGCAAACGCTATGAGGGCTGGCCTGCTATTATCCGTGCAGTAAATACTGTTGACGCTATGTCTGCTACTATTGAAGAAATTCCTTATGCACTTCTTCATAAAATCACAGACAGAATAACTAACGAAGTTGACGGTATTAACAGAGTTCTTTATGATTTGACACCGAAACCAATCGGTACGATAGAGTGGGAATGATTATTTCGCAAGAAATAATTATATCATAACATTTTGCATTAAAAACGGCTTGAAACATAAGTTTCAAGCCGTTTAGTATTTTATGCTGTTTACTGGTTTTTGATTTGTATTGTTTCTACTTTGGGTTCCGGGTAAGTGTTTCTTACGCTTAAATCTGCGTTAAACTTACAACTGATTGTACTGTTATTGTTTGTAATAAATCTTATTATTTTGCCGCAATAATTTACATAAAATGCGCCGCTGCCGTCATACCAGGAATTAAATTGTGCTTTTATCATATCTACAGGAACTTCCTGAGGACAATTAAAGAACAGTTTTTCCAGAGGTACATATACAATAGTTGCAATTTCGTGGTCAGGAACAGGAGTAGTAGATGACCAACTACCTGACCAGCCGACCATAACTCCTATATCATATTTTATTGTTCCCATACTATTTGAAGTTGCGGGGCCGCTTCCTAAAATACTGTCAACTTCCGCTTTTGTTTTACCTATAAGTGAAAGATACTTTGTGTTAAGTCCAAAGTTTGAACTGGTCGGGAATTCGTAACCTTTGTTTGTATTTATTTCGATAATTTCTTCCACTTCATTCCAGTCAACACCAAAGTTAATGGCACTTGCAACGTCACGCAGTTTGAAATAGTTGTTGTCTGCTATTTCGTATGCACCAAGAAGAATTTGTGCTCCGTCTTTATAGATGTGCACATAAGAAGATTTTGCAACAGGATTTTTAAGAATCTGATTTGTTAATGCTTCGTTAGTTGAATAGGGAGTATTTGATAAAATCTCAATGGCTCCTTTTTCCTCGTTCCATATAACATCAAATTCCGCTGTTGTTCCTTTAAGAAGATTTGCAATGTCTCTTAATTTGAAGTAGTTGTTGTCTTTAATATTATAAGCGACAAGAGTTTTCATTTCGCCGTTAAGTTTTATTTTTACGCCATTATCGTCTGCAAAAGCAGTAATACTAACAACACTAATTATAAATACAAGAGTTAATAATAAAGATATGATTTTTTTCATAATTAGTCCTCCACGGTCATATTAGCCTTGTTTTCAAGGTCTTCGTAAGAACTATAGCCCTCAGTTCTTGCTTTTTCATCTTTTTGTTCTGGTGTTGCATATTCTGGTGCAACATTATTTTCTCTTATAATTTTATCGTCAATCTGTTGCTTTGTATATTGTGCCTGTTTTTTCTGCGTTCCCTGACCTAACTCTATGCCCAGGAAATGACCCAATATTTTGAAAAACATAATAATCAACACCAACATACCATATAGAACTTGAAATACTGACAATAAAATTGCAGGCAAAGGTTTTGCAACTGATTTGTTCATTAAAAATAAAATTGCCAAAGAAACTACAAGTAACAAAATACCGGTTGTAACAACTTCTGATATGTGGCCCTCTAATTCGCTTGAACCGGAAATACAACTTGTTAGCAATATGATTCCAAGACACCCTGCAACCATTACCAATTTTTTTAAAAAGCCACCTGACACATCTTTCCCTGTTTCCTTAGCAATCTTATTGGACATAATCGTAGAACCAATAAAACCAACCACACAACATACAATGATAAACCATAACTCAAAGTTCTCCATTTTTCTACCTCCAAAATTAAACTTATAGTATTTAAATATACTTGTAGAATATTATAGCAGATTTGTAGAAAAATGTCAATGCAAAACACATAAATAAAAATAAACCCCTATTGCATAGTACAATAGAGGTTAAGTTCCGATTATTCGGAATAAAATTCTTTAATCAATACATCAATTACTTTTTCTACTTTCGCTATCTGGTTATTGTTAAGTTTTTTCATTTTTTTGGTTATCTCATTTAAGTAAATATCGGTGTCAGCTCTCACGCTATTGTAAAGAACTGCATCGGCAGAAATTTCGAGTTCGTTTAATATCTTTACAAAGTTTTCCATTCTGGGCGTTTTTACGCCACGCTCAATGTCATTCATAAAGACAACAGAAATTTCAAGTTTTTCAGCTAACTGTTCAACGGTAAGTTGCTTCTTTAAGCGACATTCTTTTATTCTTTTTCCCATACTTACAGTATCTAACATTGATTTACACCTCGTCTATAATATATACAAATTCTCTAAGAATATTTATATACTTATAGTTTATCAACATTAGGAGATTGCTTAAATAATCTTAAAGTATATTGGAATACTACAAGTTTGTATGGTGCGTAAAATTAAACATAATTTGACGATATATAAAATAATCATATCATTTCACGATAAAAACGGCTTGAAACATAAGTTTCAAGCCGTTTAGTATTTTATGCTGTTTATACGATAGCTTTTCTAAGCCACTCAAGAGTGCAGTTTACCATATGTTTACCTGTTTCTTCACTTGCTTCTTTAGCACTTTCGGCAAACCATTCGGTGTTACGTTCACAACGGCTTAAATCTACCAACTCGGGATATGTTCCCATCATAAGACTTGTTTCCCATTTTCCTGCATGGTCAAAGCCACCGCATTTAATCTGTGCATCTGCACCAATTAATGGGATAACCTTTATGTATGAGAACGGATCGTCTTCACTGCCCATATCTTCGTAATATGAAGCATAGGCGTCGCTGCCCCACCAACCTTTTCCAAGTTTTTCTTCCATATATTCCATAGTTACCTTTTTAGCGGCTTTATGACAGGCAATTGTCATAGGCATAAGACCTGCGCCCTCTGTCTGATGGTGAGCCACAAGGTATATATTCTTATGACCTGCATTAATCATAGATTTCAGTATGCAGTACAGATAGTCTGCATAAGCATCTTCGTCAACGTGGAAGTGGCTGGGCTTGGGAGCACATACTGCGTATGATGCCACACCGTACCAGATAGGCGGACAAACAACAATTTCCTTTTCTTTTTCCAGTTCTCTTAAGCAACCGGTAATAACTAAAGTGTCTGTTCCGCAAGAAGCATGACGGGCATGATACTCCAAAGTACCGATTGGGATTATAAAGGGAACTTTTCTATCCACCGCGTCCTGAATTTCATCATATAACATTTCAAGCATTTGCATTGTATTTTCCTCCTGTACCTATTAATTGATAAAAACATTATATGCCAAACTTACACAAAAGTCAAGAAGCCGTTTTTGTGTTTAAAATAAATATTGTTATTGACAAAACTAATTAGTGCAGTTAAAATTAAACTGGTGGGATTTGGAACCACGAAAAAAGTAAATAATAAAAACAGTTATAATAGCACATTTGGAGATTTGGAGGTAAATATGGATATTTTTGCTGTTTTAAGTTTAATTGGCGGTCTTGTTTTGTTCCTTTACGGAATGGACCTTATGGGTGACAGTTTGAAGAAACTGGCAGGAGGAAAACTGGAATCTGTTCTTGCGAAACTTACGTCAAGCAGATGGAAAGGACTTCTTCTTGGGTTTGTTGTGACAGCGGTTATACAGTCGTCGTCGGCTACAACTGTTATGCTTGTAGGTTTTGTTAACTCGGGCATTATGAATCTTGGACAGACCATAAGTGTAATAATGGGTGCCAATATCGGTACAACTGTTACTTCATGGCTTTTAAGTACCAATGACATCAGCGGTACCGCCCTTGTACTTAAACTGTTAAAGCCTGATTCTTTTACTCCTGTTCTTGCAGCAATCGGTCTTATTATGAATATGACTGCGAAAGATGACAGGAAAAGAAACACATCTACCATTCTTATAGGTTTTGCTATACTTATGTTTGGTATGGATATGATGAGCGGTGCTGTAGCAGGGCTTAGAGATAATCCGACATTTACTTCTTTGCTTACAACTTTTTCAAATCCTGTTATCGGTATTGTGGTGGGTACTTTGTTTACTGCAATTATTCAATCATCATCAGCATCTGTTGGTGTTTTACAGGCACTTTCAATGTCCTGCCTGATTCCGTATTCAACAGCAATCCCCGTAATACTTGGACAAAACATCGGAACAACTATTACCCCTATTATTTCTGCGGTAAGCGGTAACACGGAATCAAAACGCGTTGCATTGTCCTGTCTGTATATCAAAATGATTGGTGTTGTTATTGTTGCAGGTGTATTTTATCTGCTCAACTCATTTTTGAAATTTGATTTTATGGCTTCGTATGTAGGACCTACAACCATTGCGGTAGTTCATACTTTATTTAATATAATTTCAACAGTTATTCTTATTCCTTTCTGTTCGTTCTTTGAAAAACTTGCAACCAGGACAATAAAGAGCAGAAAAGAGGAAAAAGAACGAGACATATTTGCTACACTTGATGAACGTTTCCTTGAAATGCCCTCATTTGCGGTTGAAAAGTGTAAAGACCTTGTAAACGATATGGCAAACATTTCATTTGATGCCTTTAAAAAGGCTACAATGCTTATGAACAACTATGACGGTGCTGTGTTCAAGGAAGTAGAAGACCTTGAAACAATGATTGATAAATACGAGGACAAGACCAGTTCGTATCTTGTTAAAATTGCAGGTACAAATATGTCTTTGAAAGACAGTAAAATCGTGACAGAACTTCTTCACTGCATAGGTGATATTGAAAGAATTTCCGACCACGCCCTTAACATTGCAGAGGCGGCTAAGGAAATACACGATAAAGGTATTACTTTTTCGGAAAAAGCATTGGCAGACCTTAAAGTTATTACTGCCGCAGTTGATGAAATACTTGAACTTTCAGTAGATGCACTTGTTAATGAAGACATAGAAAAGGCATCATTGGTAGAGCCTTTAGAACAGGTTATAGACAAACTTAAAAGAGTTATTAAAAACGGTCATATTTCACGTCTTAAACAGGGCGACTGCACAATGGAACTTGGCTTCATTCTTTCCGATTTGCTTACAAACTACGAGAGAATTTCAGATCATTGCTCCAATATTGCAGTATGCTTCATAGAAATTGCCAACGATTCATTTGAAACCCACGAATACCTTAAACAGGTTAAATCAGGCGGTGCAAACTTTGATGAAATGTTTGAGGTGTATAATAAGAAATATAACATAGCAAATTAAAAGATAATTAGTAATAAACAGAGGCGATAAGTATTAAAACTGCAGGAATTGTTTCGGAGTACAATATTTTCCATAATGGCCATTTGTACCAGATACAAAAAACAAAAGAAATTACAAATTGCGAAAACATAGTTGCCGTAATGAGCGGCAACTATGTTCAGCGCGGGTCTGCGGCTATATGCAACAAATGGGCAAGAGCAGAAATGGCTGTTAAAAACGGAGTTAATCTTGTTATAGAACTGCCCTCTGTTTACAGTTGCCAGACTGCGGAAATATTTGCAAAAGGCGCAATTGGAATTTTAAATGCCCTGAATATTGTTGACGGCATTTCTTTTGGTGTGGAAAATGACGATAAAGAAGAAATAATAAAAACTGCAACAGTTTTAAACAACGAAACACCTGAGTTTAAAGAGGAACTGGATAAACAACTGTCTTTGGGCATCGGTTACCCCAAAGCAAGACAAACCGCGTTAAAAGAAGCGTATGGCATTGATTTAACAGACAGTCCCAACAATATTTTAGCGGTAGAATATGTAAGGCAACTTAAGAAACTTGGAAGTAATATTGACATAGTGCCAATTAAAAGAAAAGGAAGTTTCCACGACAAGGAGGGAAGTGCTTCTTATATCCGTGAACTTATTAAAGAGGGCAGGGACTTTTCGGATTATGTTCCCGAAAGCGTTGCAGAAATAGTAAAAAGAGAAACGGAAAATGGTACTATGCCTGTTTTAGACAGTGCTTTTTCACAGGCGATTTTATACAAGTTAAGAACAGTAACTCCAGAGGAACTTAAAAATATTGCTGATATGGCGGAGGGCTTAGAAAACAGAATTGTTGCGGAGGGAACAAAACAAAGCGATATAGAAACCCTTGTGTCAGCAGTCAGCACAAAACGTTATTCCAATGCAAGAATAAGACGTATATTACAAAACATTCTCCTTGACATAACAAAAGAGGAAGTGGCAAAAAGTCCCTCATACATTAAAGTTTTAGGTGCAGACGAAAAGGGCTTTGCAATGTTAAAAGAAATAAAAGACAAGTGCAGTCTGCCTGTAATTATTAAAACCGCAGATGGAAAAGATTTGTCTGAACTTCAAAAAGAAATACAGTGCTCGTCGGTATATAGCCTTGGGTACAAAAATAAAGACGTTTCCTTATTGTCTCAGGAATATACAATGGGACCATATATTTTAAAATAATTTATAAAAAACTCTTGTATTTTGTAAATTCCTATGGTATAATATATTGATATTTACGAAGTGGGAGGTTTGTGATAATGAAAAAAATGATGCGAAAAAATTTTTGTTCCGTTACAACCCCACTATTTTTATTTTCATTTTAGCGTTCACGATTTTTTGATTGTGGAACGCTTTTTTATTACGT
The DNA here is from genome assembly GCA_937914775.1 of uncultured Clostridia bacterium. Lineage (GTDB taxonomy): Bacteria > Bacillota > Clostridia > Monoglobales > Firm-18 > RGIG1864. Next base: position 10,298 of record CALDNB010000092.1, on the reverse strand, counting down.
ATATTTAATAAGAGGAGGAAAAAGAATGCCGCGCAACAAGGATATTAAAAAAGTAATGGTAATAGGCTCAGGGCCTATCGTTATCGGACAGGCAGCAGAATTTGACTATGCAGGAACTCAGGCGTGCAGAGCGTTAAAAGAAGACGGAATAGAAGTAGTGCTGGTTAACTCTAACCCTGCTACTATTATGACAGACAGCGTAATGGCTGACGAAATTTATATTGAACCTTTAAACTTGGATACAGTTAAAAGAATTATTGAAAAGGAAAAACCTGACAGTCTTTTGTCAACTTTGGGCGGACAAACAGGTCTTACTTTGTCAATGCAGTTGGCAAAGGAGGGCTTCTTGGACAAACACGGTGTTAAATTGTTAGGCGCAAATCCTGAAACAATTGACAAAGCAGAGGACAGACAGTTGTTTAAAGATGCTATGATGGAAATTGACATTCCCGTTATTCCGTCAAAAGTTGTAACAAACATTGAAAGTGCTATTGAATTTGCAAATGAGATAGAGTATCCCGTTGTAGTAAGACCTGCCTTTACTTTGGGAGGTACAGGCGGCGGTATCGTATATAACGACGAAGAACTTCACGAAATCGGTACAAACGGTTTACGCCTTTCACCAATTACTCAGGTTTTAATCGAAAAATGTGTTTCCGGCTGGAAAGAAATCGAGTTTGAAGTAATGCGTGACAGAAAAGGAAATGCAATTATTGTTTGTGATATGGAAAACGTGGACCCCGTTGGCGTACACACAGGGGACAGTATTGTTGTAGCACCTTGTATGACTTTGTCAAAAGACGAATACACAATGCTTAAAAATGCCGCAATAAAAATTGTTAATTCATTAGGCGTAGAGGGTGGCTGCAACTGCCAGTTTGCTTTGCACCCCACAAGCCACGAATACGCAGTAATAGAAGTTAACCCCCGTGTAAGCCGTTCTTCTGCTCTTGCATCTAAAGCAACAGGCTATCCTATTGCTAAAATTGCCGCAAAAGTTGCAATCGGCTATTCATTAGACGAAATTAAAAACGATGCAAACGGAACTTCATCTGCATTTTTTGAGCCACAGGTTGACTACGTTGTTGTTAAATTCCCCAAATGGCCTTTTGATAAATTTGTTTATGCAAAAAGACTTTTGGGTACACAGATGAAAGCAACAGGTGAAGTAATGGCAATCGGTATGAGTTTTGAACAGGCACTTCTAAAAGCAGTAAGAGGTGCGGAAATCGGCGTTGACGATATGAATTACAAAGTGTTCAAACCTCTTACAGACAAAGAAATTATGGACCGTGTTGCAACCTGCGACGACCAGAGAATATTTGCAGTTTTTGAAGCAATAAAAAGAGGAATTGACCTTTCTGAAATTTATAATATTACAAAGATTGATACCTGGTTTTTACAAAGACTTAAAAACCTTGCTGATATGGAGCATGAACTTGAAAACAGTCAACTTTCTAAAGAACTTTATTACAAAGCAAAGAAACTTGGCTATACAGACAAGTCTATAACAAACATTTCAAAAAGTCAGGTGCCTTGCCGTATTCCGTTGTCATACAGAATGGTTGATACTTGTGCAAAAGAATTTTCTGCAGACACACCGTACTTCTATTCTGCAATAGACTGTGAAAACGATGCACAAAGATTTATTGATAAAAAAGGCGACAAACAGACTGTTATTGTATTCGGCTCAGGTCCAATAAGAATCGGACAGGGTATTGAGTTTGACTACTCCTGCGTACAATGCGTATGGACACTTAAGAAAATGGGCTACGATGTTGTAATTGTAAACAACAACCCCGAAACCGTTTCAACAGACTTTGACACCGCAAACCGCCTTTACTTTGAGCCACTGACTCCCGAAGACGTTATGAACATAATAGAAGTTGAAAAGCCATACGGCGTAGTTGTTGCTTTTGGCGGACAAACTGCTATAAAACTGACTAACTTCTTAACTGAAAAAGGTGTTAAAATTCTTGGTACTCAGGCAGACAGTATTGATGCCGCAGAGGACAGAGAACGCTTTGACGCACTTTTGGAAAGACTGAAAATCAAACGTCCTGTAGGCGATACAGTAATGACAATGGAGGAAGCGTTGGAAGTTGCACAGCGTATTGGCTACCCTGTACTTTTAAGACCTTCTTACGTACTTGGCGGACAAAATATGATTATCGCATTCAGTGAAGCAGACGTAAAAGAATATATGAAAATTATTCTTGCAAACAACATTGAAAATCCTGTTTTAATTGACAAATACTTAATGGGAACAGAACTTGAAGTAGATGCAATAAGTGACGGTGAAGACGTACTTGTTCCCGGTATTATGGAGCATATTGAAAGAGCGGGTATCCATTCGGGCGACTCTATCGCAGTATATCCTGCATGGAACATCAGTAACAGAATAAGAGAAAAATTAATTGACCACACAAAAGAACTTGCACTGGCACTAAAAACAAAAGGTCTTATCAACATTCAGTATCTTATTTATGAAGACGAAATATATGTAATTGAGGTTAACCCACGTTCTTCAAGAACAATTCCATATATCAGTAAAGTAACAGGTGTTCCAATGGTAGAACTTGCTACAAAAACAGCACTTGGATATAAACTGGCTGATTTGGGCTATGGTACAGGACTATACAAAGAATCACAGTATGTAGCAGTAAAAGTACCTGTATTCTCCTTTGAAAAACTAATAGACGTTGACGTTCACTTAGGACCTGAAATGAAATCAACAGGTGAAGTTTTAGGTGTTGGCAAAACTTTAAGGGAAGCACTATACAAAGGTCTTAGTGCTGCAGGTTACAGTTTAAAGAAAAACGGCGGCGTATTGTTTACAATAAGAGACACAGACAAGCCCGAAATGATAGCAACTGCTAAAAAGTTTAAAGAACTTAATTTTACCATCTATGCAACAGAGGGAACTGCAAAGACTTTAAGAGAAAATGGTATTGAAGTGATAACGGCATATAAAATTCACCAGAATCCAAATGACAACATTGTAAATCTTCTTGAAAGCGGCGTTATCGACTATGTAATTTCTACTTCGTCAAAAGGAAGAATACCAACATACGATAATGTTAAAATAAGAAGAAAAGCAGTAGAATTAAGTATTCCGTGCCTGACATCAATAGACACAGCAAATGCAATTGTTGACAGTCTGAACAGCGGATACTCATTATATACAACAGAGATAGTTGATATTAACAAGATAGTTAAGAGATAAATAAAGGGATGTAAAAAACTTGTTTTTTTACATCCCTTCTATTATAAATCTTTTGGTCTTTCGCCTCTTCCGAAGCGGTACAAAATCGCTTCAACAATTCTTTTTGATGCTTTACCGTCACCGTAAGGGTTGACAGCATTAGCCATCTTATTGTATTCGTCTTTGTCTGTAAGCAAAGTACAAGCCATATTATAAATTGTGTCTTCGTCGATTCCTGCAAGTTTTACTGTACCTGCTTCGATTGCTTCAGGACGTTCTGTTTCGTTTCTTAAAACAAGTACGGGTTTGCCAAGAGACGGCGCCTCTTCCTGCAAACCGCCAGAGTCTGTCATAATCATATAACTTCTGTCCATAGCGTTGTGCAGGTCGTTAACGTCAACGGGGTCAATAAGTTTGATTCTTTCGTGTCCCCCTAAAATTTTATTTGCAACTTCACGAACTGCTGGGTTTAAGTGAACGGGATATACAACTGACACGTCTTCGAATGTATCCACTATTCTTCTTATGGCGTTACAGATATTATGTAACGGCTGACCTAAATTTTCTCGTCTGTGAGCAGTTACAAGTATAACTCTTGAATTTTTGAAATCTACCTGTTTTAAACTGTCACAAAACTGGTGATTTTCACTTACAGTTGTTGCCATAGCGTCAATTACGGTGTTACCTGTAATGAAAATGTCTTCGTCTTTTATATTTTCGTTAAGCAGATTTTGTCTGTTTGACTTGGTAGGTGAAAAGTGCAGTTCTGCAATTCTTCCTGTTAAGTTTCTGTTCATTTCCTCGGGGAACGGAGAGTATTTGTCAAAAGTTCTTAACCCTGCTTCAACATGTCCTACAGGGACCTGGTTGTAAAATCCTGCCAGAGCACCTACGAAAGAGGTGGTAGTATCTCCGTGAACTAAAATTATATCGGGTTTTGCTTCTTTAATTACATCGTCAAGACCTTCTAATGCGCTTGTAGTAATGGTGGTTAATGTCTGACGCTGTTTCATAATATCCAGATCGTAGTCAGGTTTGATTTTAAAAATATCAAGGACCTGGTCAAGCATTTGTCTGTGTTGTGCAGTTACACAAACGACAGACTGGATTTGTTCATATTTTTCAAGTTCCAGAACAAGGGGAGCCATTTTTATTGCCTCAGGTCTTGTGCCGAATACTGACATTACTTTAATTTTGTTCATTGTCCTCGTTCCTTTCTCTGTTGTGTATGGAAAGCATCTTAATTCCACAAAGAAGAAGCACAAATATTGCGAAAATAAATATAACTGCTCTTTCCCATCCGCTAAGAATTATTACAACTGCACTTAAGGATAAAAGTGCACTTGCGATACATAAAATTGAAACGGACTGGCTTTGATTAAAGCCCATGTCAATCAGTCTGTGATGCAAATGTCCTCTGTCGGGGTGCATAGGTGACTGTCCTTTTAAAACTCGTCTTATTATTGCAAAACTTGTATCAAAAATAGGTAAAGCAAGGATTAAGAAAGGTACACTTACGGAAATTGCAGCGTATCCTTTAAACAGTCCCATTACGCTTATGCTTCCGAAAACAAAGCCTAAAAATGTTGCACCTGCATCACCCATAAAAATAGATGCGGGGTGTTTGTTGAATGGCAGAAAACCAAAACAAGCACCTGCAATTGCTGCAGACAAAATAGCAAGGTTAGTTTCGCCTGTTAACAATGCTACTGTAAACAACGAAATTGCAGAAATGGAAGAAATACTTACCGAAAGTCCGTCAAGGCCGTCAATCAGATTAAAAGCATTTGTAACCCCTACAATCCAGAAAACAGTAATTGGAATTGACCACATACCAAGGGAAATATACTGTGAGTCCTGCCAGAAAAAGGGGTTGGTAAAGTGGTCTATTTTTACACCGTGCATTACTACCAGAAGTGCCGCACCTATTTGTATTAAAAACTTTAAAATTGCGGGTAAGTCTAAAATGTCATCTAAAACACCAAGGGACACAATTATTACTGCACCTAAAAGCACCCCTGTAAGTTGACTGTTTATGTCGCAGAAACAAAGGATAGAAATAAGTGCACCGTAAAATATGGCAACGCCCCCTATTGTGGGTATGGCTTTTTTGTGCATTCTTCGTTCGTCTTTCGGAACGTCAACTGCGCCGATTTTAAATGCTAATGTCTTTACTATTGGTGTTGCAGCGTAAGACACTGCGAAAGACACTGCAACAGCAAACATCAAACGTAATACAATATCTAAAATCATTGGTTTTCCCCCATTTATCTTTCGGTGAAACCGACTTTCTTATAAACTTTTCGTAAAGTTTTATATGCAGTATATGCGGCTTTTTCCGCGCCTTTTTCATACACGCTTTTTAAGTACGCCTTATCCTGTGACAGTTTATTGAATCTGTCCTGCAAAGGAGCAAGTGTGTCTGCAACAGTTTCTGCTACTGCAAGTTTGAATTCTCCGTAGCCTTTGCCCTGGAATTCCAGTACGGCTTCGTCTATTGTTTTATTTGTAATTGCACTGTAAATAGAAAGCAGATTGTTAATACCGTCTTTGCCCTCTTTGTATGCAATTTCTCCGTCGCTGTCAGTTACTGCTTTTTTGAATTTACGGATAATTGTATCTCTGTCGTCCAAAATTGCAATATAGCCGTTGGGGTTGGGGTCAGATTTACTCATTTTTGATGTAGGCTCTGCAAGACTCATTATTCTTGCACCCACTTTGCCGATGTACGGCTCAGGCATAGTAAACACGTCACCGTAAATATTATTAAATCTGTTAGCAATATCTCTTGTGATTTCAAGATGCTGCAACTGGTCGTGGCCAACGGGGACAAGGTCTGCCTGATAAAGAAGAATATCTGCCGCCATAAGAACAGGGTATGTGAAAAGACCGCTGTTTATATTATCTGCGTGTTTGGCAGATTTATCCTTGAATTGTGTCATTCTTTGCAGTTCGCCCATATACGTATAGCAGTTTAAAATCCAGTTAAGTTCTGCATGGGCAGAAACGTGGCTCTGGAAAAACAAAGTGCTCTTTTCGGGGTCTATTCCGCTTGCAAGGTAAATTGTGAAAATCTCCATTGCTCTTTTGCGGAACTGTGCAGGGTCCTGTCTTACTGTTATTGAGTGCAAATCTGCAACACAGTAAAAGCAGTCGTAGTCGTCCTGCAAAGTGCCCCAGTTACGAAGTGCTCCTATGTAATTGCCTAAAGTAAGAAGTCCGCTTGACTGGATACCGCTTAAAATTCTTTTTTTCTCATCCATTGTTCTTTAAAACCTTTCCTAAAATTTCTATACCCTGTACTATCTGCTCGTCTGATGCCATGGAGTAGTTAAGTCTGAATGCAGATGTTATGGCATTCGGGTCTGTCATTGCACATGAGCCGGGAACGATGGCAACGTTGTTTTCTATTGCTTTTGCATTCAAGTCTGCACTGTTACTGCCGTCGTTTGTATCACACCACAGGAAAAGACCGCCCTGGGGAGTAGTTGAAGTAACATTGCCCGGGAAATATTCTTTGATGCACTTTTTCATAAGGTCGCATTTTTTGCCTATATGTTCGCAACTCTTTTTAATGTGAGCATCTATGTCGTACTTGTTTATAAACTCGCTTATAATCATCTGTGAAATAACGTTTGTATGAACGTCGCTTACCTGTTTGCACACAACACATTTTTCAATTAATTCAGCATCGGCACAAAGGAAGCCAACACGAAGTCCCGGTGCCATGACTTTTGAATATGAACCGGCGTAAATTACGATGTTGTCTTTGTCCATGGTTTTTATTGCCGGAACGGGCTCACCTGCAAATCTTAATTCGCCATAAGGGTTGTCTTCTAAAATAAACACGCCGTGTTTTTTTGCAACTTCTAAAATTTGCTTTCTTTTTGCAAGGGACATTGTTCTGCCTGACGGATTCTGGAAAGTAGGAATAGTGTAAATAAACTTGATGTTTTTATGCTGTTGTAGTGTTTCGTCAAGTTTTTCAATGTTCATACCGTCTTCGTCCATTGGTACGCCGTAAAGTTTAGCATTGTATGAACGGAAGCAGTTAAGTGCACCAACAAAAGACGGGATTTCACAGGCAACTCCGTCACCTTCGTTTAAAAGGGCTTTTGAAACAAGTTCTATACCTTGCTGTCCACCTGAAACCATAATTACGTTGTCATTTTCGTTGCCTACATTTTGTGATGCAAGACGCTGTTTTGTCTGGGCAATAAGAGGAGCATAACCTTCTGTAATACCGTACTGTAATGCAATTGTGCCCTGATTTAAAAAGATTTCTTTTGCAATCTCAGCAATTTCTTTGTTGGGATAAAGTTCAGGAGAGGGCATACCCCCTGCAAATGAAATCATACCCGGTTTTGCAAGGGCTTTAAATGACGCTCTTATTGCAGAGCCCTGCAAATCTTTTACTCTATTTGAAAATTCTATACTCATATTTATACTCCTTTACGATAAAAATACACATATATTATTTTATCACATTAACCAATACTTGACAAGATTAAAATTAAAATATATTATATATATGTATGTATTTTTTAAAGGAGAGAAGTAAAATGACAAAAGTCAGAACAAGATTTGCACCCAGTCCTACAGGTTATATGCACATAGGCAATTTAAGAACAGCACTATACGCTTATTTGCTTACAAAATCTATGGGCGGGGATTTTATATTAAGAATTGAAGATACAGACCAGGAGAGGTACGTTGAAGGCGCAACAGACGTAATTTATAACACTCTTCGCGAAACAGGACTTTTGTGGGATGAAGGTCCTGACATCGGCGGAAATTACGGTCCGTATGTTCAGAGCGACCGTAAAGGCCTTTATAAAGAATATGCGGAAAAACTTGTAGAACAGGGCAAGGCATATTATTGCTTCTGTGACAAGGAACGCCTTGAAAAGGTAAGACACGACTGCGAAGTACAAAAAATTCCGCCAAAATATGACAGACACTGTCTTAATTTGTCAAAAGAAGAAATTCAGGCGAAAATCGATGCAGGAGAGCCTTACGTAATAAGACAAAATATGCCGCAATCAGGCACAACTTCTTTTGAAGATGCAGTTTTCGGCACAATTACTGTTGAAAATATCACACTTGATGACCAGGTTTTATTAAAATCTGACGGTATGCCTACTTACAACTTCGCAAATGTAGTTGACGACCATTTAATGGCAATCACTCACGTTATAAGAGGTAACGAGTATTTGTCATCAACACCTAAATACAACTTGCTTTACGAGGCATTTGGCTGGGAAATTCCACAATACATTCACTGTTCTCCCGTTATGAGAGACCACACACACAAACTTTCAAAACGTGACGGTGACGCATCTTACGAGGACTTTATTAAAAAGGGCTATTTAAAAGAAGCGGTACTAAACTACATCGCACTTCTTGGCTGGAGCCCGCAAGGCGAACAGGAGAAATTTACATTGGAGCAGTTGGTAGAGGCCTTTTCAGTAACAGGCATCAGTAAGTCACCTGCTATATTTGACGAAGCAAAACTTGCCTGGTTAAACGGTGAATATTTAAGAGAATTAACACCTGAACAGTTCTATGAAAAAGCATTGCCCTTTATTGAGCAGGCGGTTAAAAATCCTGCGTTGGATAAAATGAAAATAAGTGCATTGTTACAAAAGAGAACTGAAAAGTTGTCAGATATTCCTGAACAAATCGACTTTTTTGACAAAGTTCCCCAGTACAGTAACGAACTTTATGTTCACAAAAAAATGAAAACCAACGAAGAAAATTCAAAAACATCATTAATTGCTTTAAAAGAACTTTTATCAAATCAAGAGGACTGGACAGTTGACGGAATTCACGACAGCGTAATGGCACTTGTTGAACAGTTGGGAATTAAAAACGGACAGATGTTATATCCTCTTCGTGTTGCCGTGTCAGGTAAGGCGTTTACTCCCGGCGGCGGTATAGAACTTGCAGAAATTCTTGGTAAAGAAGAAACTTTAAAAAGAATTGACGAGGCAATATCAAAATTATGAGAAAATTACCTGTAATTATTGATACTGACCCCGGAACAGACGATGCCGTTGCATTGTTTGTTGCGAAAGCCTTAAACGTAAATGTGGATACAATTGTAAGCGTTTGCGGAAACGTAAACGGAAGTTACACCCATAATAATGTAGTTAACTTAAACGGCTTTCTGTCCCTTGATGCAAATATAATAAAGGGTGCCGACAAACCCTTGTCAGGCAGCGGTTTTACGGCAGAGGAAGTTCACGGCGAAAACGGAATAGGTGGCGTTATTCTTCCAAAAGCAAAGGACAATGCAGGTGATATCTCACAGTTATACCACACTTTAAAACAACTTGGAAAATCAGATGTTATCACTTTAGGTCCCCTTACAAATATTGCTTATGTTTTAAGGGAACACCCCGAGGTAAAGGAAAACATAAACAGTATAACTGCAATGGGCGGCGGTTTTGAAATATCAAACATACCGAATAATGCGGAATTTAATTTCGGCTGCGACCCTATGGCGGCAGATATTGTTTTGTCTTCGGGTATTGACATTACCATAGTACCTCTTGACGTTACTCACAAGGTTTATCTTACTAAAGAGGAACTACAGGATATATGCGGTTTTGAAATTGACAAGACCGACCAATCAGTTGTGGGCGTAATGTCAGAAATAATGTATTATAATTATAAAATCTCGGTTGCAAAAAAAGACGACGGTGCTTTAATACACGATGCAACTGCGGTTATACAGTATTTGCATCCTGAGTATTTTGATGGTATTTACGGTACTGTAACTGTCGACAATTATGGTGCAACAACTTTTAAAGATGGCGGAAACATTAGAGTTATTTTTGATGTGAAGCGTGATTTGGTTATAGAAAGATTAAAATTCTGTTTTACGAAAGGACATTAGATGATGCTTATTAATTGCTCAAACATTTCTAAAATGTATGGCACAGAGACGGTAATAGCACCATCATCTTTTGCAGTAAATGACGGAGATAAAATTGGTCTTGTCGGCGTAAACGGCGCCGGTAAGACCACTCTTTTTAAAATGCTTTTAGGTGAACTGTCTTGCGACAGCGGTGAAATTTACAAGTCCAAC
>CALDNB010000091.1 GCA_937914775.1 uncultured Clostridia bacterium | reverse complement strand
TATATATTTTTTCAGGTGCTCTAAACCAAAGCATATTATCTCTCCTTTCAGCAACGATTTTAATATTTAACAGTTGCTTAACTCCCACGTTTTCGGAAACTGAGTTACCTCCCCATGAGCCGCAGCCAAGGGTTAGTGAGGGTGTAAGTTTAAAGTTATACAAATCTCCGATACCGCCATGAGAAGAAGGAGTATTCACTAAAATTCTGCAGGTCTTCATTCTGTCTGCAAAGCGTGACAGTTTTTCCTGCTCTGTCATCTGGTTTATATATATTGAAGAAGTGTGGCCGAAACCGCCGTCCTGCACCAATCTGTCTGCTTTGTCCAGGGCTTCTTCAAAAGTCTTTGCTTTATACATTGCAAGTACGGGTGAAAGTTTTTCGTGAGCAAATTCTTCGGAAATATCTACGCTTTCAACTTCGCCAATCAGAATTTTGGTGTTTTCAGGAACATCAATTCCTGCAAGTTGTGCGATTTTGTATGCAGACTGACCAACTATTTTGGCGTTTAATGCACCGTTTATAATAATTACTTTTCTTAATTTGTCTGCTTCTTCTTTAGTTAAAATATATGAGCCTCTTTTTTCAAATTCTTTTTTAACTGCATTATATACTTTGTCAAGGACAATAACAGACTGCTCTGATGCACAAATCATTCCGTTGTCAAATGATTTTGAGTGAATAACTGAGTTTACTGCTAAAACCACATCGGCAGTATCGTCAATAATTGCAGGGGTGTTACCTGCACCTACGCCTATTGCGGGTTTTCCTGATGAGTAAGCCGCCCTTACCATACCGGGGCCACCTGTGGCAAGAATAATGTCCGATTCTTTCATTACCGTATTTGTAAGTTCCAATGAGGGAACGTCAATCCAGTTTATAATACCTTTTGGTGCTCCTGCTTTAACTGCCGCTTCAAGTAACAGTTTTGCAGTTTCTATTGTGCTGTTTTTAGCACGCGGATGAGGACTGATTATTATTGCATTTCTTGTTTTTAATGCAAGAAGTATTTTAAATATTGCAGTAGAGGTGGGGTTAGTTGTAGGAATAACTGCCGCAACTACACCTATTGGCTCAGCAATTTTTTTAATTCCGTAGGAACTGTCCTCTTCGATAACACCGCAGGTTTTTGTGTTTTTGTAAGCGTTGTAAATGTACTCTGCAGCATAGTGGTTTTTGATTACTTTGTCTTCAACTACGCCCATGCCTGTTTCTTCAACTGCCAGTTTAGCAAGAGGTATTCTTGCTTTGTCTGCTGCAGTTGCCGCTGCTAAAAATATTTTGTCAACCTGCTCCTGAGTGTAGTTGGCAAATATTTTCTGCGCCTCTCGTAATTCTTTGATTGCAGTTTCAAGACTTTCAACACTGTCAATTATTTCGTATTTTTGTTTGCTCATTGTTTGTCTCCCCAATCATTAATTATTAGAAATCCTTTAAAACAAGGGTTTATTCATTGACATCGTTAATATTTTAACACACTATTTATTTTTTGTCAATAAAAAAAGAATATTATATAAAATAATATTCTTATTTTTGGTTAAAAATTAAATTGTTATTCAGTAATTACTTTTTCTTCGGGCCGAGAATTTTTATATATTGAGACGGTGTGTGACCTGTGATTTTTTTAAATACTTTAGAAAAATAAAACTGGTCTGTGTATCCGCACTTGTAAGAAATTTCTGCAATATCCGTTTTGCCTTTGGAAATAAGTTCTGTTGCATAACGTATGCGAAGATTGTTGATATACTGGGAAAACTTAACTCCCGTGTTTTTAACAAAAAGCGCAGAAAGATATTTCTCGTTATAGAAAAATATGTGTGCAACTTTTTTTATTGACATATCATTTGTGGCGTAATTGTACCCGATATATTCAATAATAGTATCAAACTTGCTTTTTGTCTGTTCGTGTTGTTCGCCCTCATAGTTTTCTATAAAAGAAAGAGTGTACATAAAGACGCTTTCGGTTATGAAATTTGAATTGTGGGGACGTACTCTTGTTATGGAATCCATCCAGAATTTGCACAGGTCGTCCTGATTGGGAAACAGAAAATTGCTTATATTTATGTTGAGGCTTTTTAAAAGTTCCAGAGCATTATTTCCGCTGAAACTTATGTATAAAAATGTAAAATCATCGCTGCCCTCGATGGTGAAGCACTGGTTTGGGAAAGTAAAAAACAAGTCGCCGCTTTTAATGTCAAATTCTTTGCCGTCAAATTTTAATACACCGTTGCCTTTGAATACAAGATTCATATAATAGTGAGAATGACAAAAAGGCTGACGGTGTCTTTTTAAGTTGGTTTCATATACAAAATGGGTAAATTCCAAGTCGTTTCTGATTTTTCTTGGCGGTACATAATTACATATATCAGGCATACGTTTCCCTCCCTTTGCCTACAGTATAACATCGTTTTTGTTTAATATCAAGAAAATTAGGTATATTTACATTGGAAAATGGTTTTTTTCCATTCACTTATTGATTGGGTATGCTATAATTTTAACAAAGAATAACTTCTTGGGTTTATACCCGGAAAGGAAATAAGTTATGAAAGAATTAAAAATTGGTGTTGTAGGACTTGGTCACAGAGGAAGAGAACTTGGCAAAATTGTGGCGACGATTGACGGAGTTAAACTAGCGGCAGCTTGTGATATAAGACCGCACAACTGGTATCAGCAGCAGTGGCTTTCAAATGCTCCTATGGCAGAAATGTTCCCTGATGCAGCATTTTATGAAGATTATGATAAAATGCTTGATGAGGCAGATATTGATGCGGTTATCGTAGAAACAGGTGCAGATATTCACGCTGAATTCTGTATGAAAGCATTAAAGAAGAACGTAAATGTACTTACTGATATTCCCGTTGTTGCATCGCTTAAAGAAGCAGAAGATTTGTGGAAAGCATCTCAGGAATCGAAGGCAATGATTATAACGGGTGCAAATCCCAACTTTGGTAAAATGGTTGTTTATTTGAATGACTTTTATAAAAAAGGTCTTTTGGGAAAACCGTACTGTATGGAAGCAGAATACATTCACTGGAACTTGCGCGGTAATGAAGAAGATATTCATATCAACGAAAACGGCGACTGGAGAAAACTTTTGGTACCAATCAGATACTGCACTCATTCTTTAGGTCCGCTATTAACAATAGTAGATTCACCTTTAAGAAAAGTAAGTTGCTTTGGTACAGGTATGCACGCCGATGACCCTGAAGAATATAAATACAGAAAAAAAGATGATATGATGTGTGCACAATTCCAGACAGAATCAGGGGTTGTTATCCGTATTATGAGAAACGGCAGATGCCGTGCAAAAATCGGTCATCACAACTACAGAGTTTTCGGAACTGAAGGTTATCTTGAAAAAATAGACAGATTTGACAAACCCGTAATAAGATATAACTCAACTAAAGAACTTGACGGTGAACTTAAAGAAATAGGAGGAGAGTATATGCCTCCTCAGTATGCAAATAATCCTAAAGCAGTGGGACACGGCGGCGTTGACTATGCTATGCTTGACCACTTCATTATGGCTTTAAGAGGACAGCCAAACGATTCCATTTCTTTAAAAGACGGACTTATTATGACATTGCCCGGAATTTATGCTGAAGAATCAGCAAAAAGAGGCGGTAAGGTAATTACAATGCACTATCCATGGGAAGAGGAATGGACAACTGAAATAGAATAATAAAAAGGATGTAAAAAACAATGTTTTTTACATCCTTTTTTTATATTTTTCTAAATTTTGCAGGAGATATGCCTTTATGTGCTTTAAAGGTTTTAATAAAATAACTTAAATCATTAAATCCGCAGGACAAAGCAATCTCCGTTACATTAAGATTTGTATTTAAAAGTTTTCTTGCCGCACATTCTATTCTGTAGGAAATAAGATATTCAAAAGGTGTTTTACCTGTAATACTTTTAAAGAATACACAAAAGTATTTCGGGGACATCTGTGCCGTCTTCGCAATATCATTAAGTGAAAGTTGTTTGTCAAAATTTTCTCTCATATAAGAAAGCACGTTTTTAAGTGTGTTTATATTACCGCTGTGAACTATATCGGCTTTTGATATTGAAACGTACATATTCTGGTCAATTATAACTGCAAGTGTTTTATAAAGTTCAGATATTACAGAAAATTTATATCCCTTTGTATCTCCTTTTAAAGCGTCAAACAAAGCATTAACGGACTCCGCTGCTTCTGACGAGCCTTTTTCTATGTGTTCTTTTACAAGTATTTCCCTTGACTGTATGCTGTCAATAAAGAATCTGCATTTCGGCTCATTTACTGTCATAATATCCCATTTCATAACAATACACTGATAAATGCATCCTTTTTTAGGTATTGCACTATGTACTGTTTCGGGGTTTACCAGCACTACATCACCTTTGTTTGCCACAAATTTCTTTTCGTCAAGTCTTACTAAAAGTTGACCTTTTAAAACCCGCATAAATTCCATATCGTTGTGCCAGTGTGCTGTCATCTCGTAACGTGGGTGCGATTCGTCAAGATGGTATAATTCTATAGGGAACTCGGCAGTGCCTCGTTCTAAAAGTTCGTTATAAATCATATTACCCTCTCCTTTTTTAGAAAATGTGAATATAATTATACTTTTTACTATTATAACACAAGTATATATAATTAATCAAGTGATATAATTATAAAAAAGAGTAGGAGGCGATTTGTTATGGCAAAAAACAGATTAATTGGCGACTATCCCGTTATTGGTATAAGACCCACTATTGACGGCAGACGCGGACCTTTAAAGGTAAGAGAGTCCCTTGAAGTACAGACAATGAATATGGCTAAATCAGCCGCAAAATTGTTTGAAGAAAATTTAAAATATTCCAACGGAGAGCCCGTTAAGGTTGTTATTGCGGACACAACCATAGGCCGTGTTGCAGAAGCAGCAGCATGTGCGGACAAATTTAAAAAAGCAGGTGTTGACATTAACGAAAGAAAAGCAGGATTTCATAGTCTTCGACATTCATTCAGTACAATGCTTTTAAATGAAGATGTTTCATTGTATTCTATTTCTAAAATATTAGGACATCAAAAAATAGATACTACTTTACAGTATGCAATGGTAAAGCAGAGCAATGTTAAAAATTCACATAGGAGGTATATAGGATAATGAAAATTAAAGATATAGCTCGTGTTGTAAATGGAGCAACACCATCAACT
>CALDNB010000090.1 GCA_937914775.1 uncultured Clostridia bacterium | reverse complement strand
CGAAGACAATGCTGAGCACGGTCTTGGTATGGCAGTTGCTGCTAAACAGTTAAGAACAAGATTAAAAGAACAAATTGAAGCACTTACTTGCGATTCTATAAAAGACGCTCGTGCTAAATGGTTAGAAACTTATGAAGACGGCGAAGCAAATGCAGTTGCTACAAAAGAATTGGTTGCAGCATTGGAAGCATGTGGCTGTGACGAAGCAAAAGAAATTCTTGACTACAAAGAATATCTTGCTAAAAAAGCAGTTTGGATCTTCGGTGGCGACGGTTGGGCTTACGATATCGGCTTTGGCGGTTTAGACCATGTTATCGCATCTGGCGAAGATGTAAACATTATGGTATTTGATACTGAAGTTTACTCAAACACAGGCGGTCAGGCTTCTAAATCAACACCTACAGGTGCTGTTGCTCAGTTCGCTGCAGGCGGTAAACCAATTAAGAAAAAGAACCTTGCAGAAATCGCTATGTCTTACGGTTATGTTTACGTTGCACAAGTTGCTCTTGGCTACGATATGGCTCAGACTGTTAAGGCTATTAAAGAAGCGGTTGCTTATAACGGTCCTTCAATCATTATCGGTTATGCTCCTTGTATCAACCACGGTATCAAAGGCGGTATGACAGATACTCAGAAGATTATCAAAAATGCAGTTTTGGCTGGTTACTGGCACACATTCAGATTTGACCCCAAATTATCTGCAGAAGGTAAGAATCCGTTCCAGATGGATTCAAAAGCACCTGATGCTTCTTACAGAGACTTCATTATGAACGAAGTAAGATACAGTTCACTTGCTCGTAAATTCCCCGATAAAGCAGAAATGTTGTTCGAGGAAGCAGAAAAACAGGCAAAAGAGAAATACGAACATTGGACTAAATATGGCAAACTATTCGAATAATATAATAGGGATGTAAAAATAGCCCAGAACGTAAAAATAAAAGGAAAACATCGTTTGATGTTTTCCTTTTTGTTTTTACTACGAAAAATTTTTCCTATCCCTTACAGAAAATTCTTATAGGGTTACCCCATCCTTAAATATTGCTATTTCTTCGTAACTGTTAACTTCATTTTTAGTTTTCTTTCCGTTTGCAGTATCTATTACAAAATCAAACAGTTTATTGCACAAGTCTTTATCCTGTCCAAAGGGGCTTCCGTCAAAATCTATCCAGTTTGATTTTTTCTGTGCAAGTTTCTGGTTGGTGGAAATTTTTATTGTGGGTACAACACTTCCAAGGGGTGTTCCCCGTCCTGTGGTAAACAGTATTAAATGCACTCCGCTTGCGGCAAGGTTTGTTACTGCAACCATATCATTTCCCGGACCGTTTAATAAATTAAGTCCTGCTTTTGTTGCGGTTTCTCCGTAATCCAGAACGTCGGTAACAACAGCGTTACCGCCTTTTTGGATACAACCGAGGGATTTTTCTTCCAAAGTGGTAATTCCCCCTGCCTTGTTGCCCGGTGAAGGGTTTTCGTATATTTCCTGACCGTGTCTTACAAAATAATCTTTAAAATTGTTAATTAAATCTACTATTTTATTAAACACGTCCTCGTTTTGTGCTCTGTTCATCAAAATATGCTCAGCACCAAACATTTCAGGCACTTCGGACAGAACTGCCGTACCGCCAAGTGATATAAGTTTGTCGCAAAGTTCACCAACTAAAGGATTTGCGGTAATTCCCGAAAAACCGTCGGAGCCGCCGCACTTGAGGCCGATGATCAGCTTATCTGCCGTACATTCCTCGCGTTCAAACTGCGATGCGTAATCGCAAAGCTCGGAAACTATCTTCACGCCCTCC
>CALDNB010000089.1 GCA_937914775.1 uncultured Clostridia bacterium | reverse complement strand
AAATTCAAATGGGGACGTTGTTTTTTGCAAAAAACAACGTCCCCATTTGAATTTTACCCTGTCCCCAATGCGATCCATTCATCCAGTGTCAGCGGCTCATAATCAGAATATCCACAATAACAGTTGATCATGTTACAAGGAATATTTCTCTCCACTCCATCCGGTCCTGTTACTTTTGTATTTCTCATTATTTCCTGAAACTGTTCCAGAAGCCTCTGATCATGAGTATCATGAACATGTCCGTATAACATGTATGTCTTGGAATTTCCTCTTTCGTCTCTCCGATACTGTCCGTTGTAACACATTATCGGATAATGGCACAGAACAACCTTTCTCCTGTTATCATGCATCTCTGCATATGGTTTGATCCAAACAAAACGACTGGTTTGATAATTATTATTGGAAAGAAATCTGTCATGGTTACCCTGAATCAGATAAAGTTTCCCATGAAGTTTCCTCAAAAGTTCATTTGTCTCCTCCGCTTTTCCCCAAGACAAATCTCCGAGAATCACGACCTCGTCATTTCTTCGAACCTTCTGATTCCATTTATCTATCATGTACTGATTCATCGCTTCGACATTTTCAAATCCTCGATGGTCCATCTTCGTGTTTAAACTTTCATGAAAGAAATGCAAGTCCGCTATATAGTATCTCATGAAACCAACTCCTCTATTTTATCTATATTATTCTCAACTATACTTCTCCTACCATCACTGTACAATATCGTGATAGTGTTCTTCTTAACAAAACTATTTACCTTTCTTTCATATACTGTAATGCTTCGTCTTTCGAAAGATTCAAGTCTTTCATCAATCGTGCCAAAATATCTTTTTCCGATTGTCCGAACTCGCGACATAAGCGCACTAATTCTTCCGCACGACCAGCTGCATGGCCTTTTTCTGTTGCTTCATCTGTATTCAAAACAAGAATTCTCTGCGGCTGATAATTGCAACCTGTCGGTGCAAGGTGGGCAGCATTTAAAATCTTGTCAACACACTCTTTTGTCAGATGCTCCTGCTTAAATTTTCTTACAGAATATCTTTCTGAGATTAACTTTTCAAATTCCATAATAACACCCTTTGTTAAAAACATATTTTCCCTGGGTTAAGAATATTTTTCTCATCAAAAACCTTTTTAATTCCCTGCATAAGAGAAATCGGCGTTTCTCCCAAAAGTTCTTTTAAATACTCTTTTTTCGCAAAACCGATACCGTGTTCACCTGACACCAGTCCACCCAGTTCTTTTGCTTTCTGGTACATACTGTCAAAACATTTTGTAAGAACATCTTCCCAATCATCGTTATTAAGTTGGTCACGGCAGATATAAACGTGAAGATTACCGTCCCCTGCATGACCGAAACTTGGTATTCTTACATTAGTTTCTTCAGCAAGTTTGTGAGTGAATTTTATAAATTCATCAACCTTATCAACAGGAACTACAACGTCACATTCGTCCATCTGTGTTGTAGATGCTTTTATCGCCTCAAGGAATGCGCCCCTTGCAGACCATACTGCTTTTTTACGTTCTTCTGTATCAACAATGTACGCGTCAAGTGCACCAATTTCAAGGCACAACTCTGCCACATTTTTCATATCCGCTTCTACCTGTTCGTCTGTATTTCCGTCAAATGTAAGTAAAATGTACGCATCGTTTTTAGTATCGGGAAATTTCTTACCAAGGTAACTTTCTGAAAACAAAATTGTGTCACGGGACATATATTCTATTGCAGTAGGTGTTACCTTTGAACGAATAATCTTTGGCACTGCCTCAATGGCACTTTTCATATCGGGGAACGGCACTAACAAACTTATTGAAACCTTTGGAAGCGGCACAAGTTTTAATACCGCCTCTGTAATTATGCACAGAGTTCCTTCCGAGCCCACAACCAAATCTTTTAAACTGTAGCCCGAACTGTTTTTTGCTACTTTCCCGCCTAATACCAGAATTTCACCTTTAGGTGTTACAACAGTAAGTTCTCTTACATAGTCCCTTGTAACACCGTATTTAACTGCTCTCATACCTCCTGCGTTAGTTGAAATGTTTCCGCCGATAGTTGCAGATTTTTCACCTGGGTCAGGTGGGTATAAAAAGTCATTTTCTTCCGCAAAGGCAGCCAGTTCCATCAGTAACACGCCCGGCTGAACGGTAACTGTCAGATTGTTTTTATCAAGTTCTAAAATTTTATTCATCTGGGTTGTTTCAAGAAGAATACCACCCTCTACAGGAACTGCAGAGCCTACAAGACCTGTTCCGCTTCCTCTTACTGTTACAGGTATCGTATTTTCCCATGCAAGTTTCATTATCTGTGCAATTTCTTCTGTTTTGTGAACACGAACTAACACTTCAGGCATTTTCTCAATTCCGCCAAGTTCGTCGTGCCCGTAATCAGGACTGATTGCGTCACCGTACAGTACATTTTCTTCACCTGCAATGGTGCAAAGAAGTTTTATATCATCAGCAGTTAACTTATTATACATCAGCCTGTGCCTCCTTTATTTTTGCAATTAAGCGAGGTAAAACTTCATTGACATCGCCTACAACCGCATAGTGCGCCACATCAAAAATGGGAGCAGTTTTGTCAGAATTTACTGCAACAATACATTCCGACGACTTCATTCCTGCCGCAAACTGTACTGCACCTGAAATTCCAATACAAATAATAAATTTGGCGTTTACTGTTCTGCCTGACAAACCTATTTGCCTTTTTGCATCAAACAAATTACCCTCAACTAAAGGACGGCTACATGCAACAACTCCGCCAAGCAAATCCGCAAGTTCTTTCGCCTGTTGTCTTAAGCCCTCGCTCATTGCTCCTCTTCCTACTGCCACAACAACGTCTGCCTCAGAAATATCCACATCTTTTGGTTTGTCTTTTGCACCAAGTATTTCTATTAAAGACTGTAATTTGTCTTTTGTAATATCCATTTTTACAATTTCACCTGACAGGTTTTCCTGTGGTTTTGGCTCAGCAAACACTTTATACCTCACCGTACAAAACTGTGGTCTTGTATCTGGAGAAATAATCTGTGCCATAATGTTACCGCCAAAGGCAGGTCTTATCTGCACAAGGTCGGTGTTTTCTTTCATTTCCAGAACTGTGCAGTCGGCAGTCAGTCCCGCTCTGCATCTTGCAGCAACACGGGGCGCAAGTTGGCGTCCTAAATTTGTAGCACCTACAAGTATTGATGACGGTTTTATTTTATCTATAAAATCGCAAAAAGCACTTGTGTACGGCTCTATTCTGAAATGTTCAAAGGCATCGTTGTCATAGACAAAGACCTTATCCACGCCGTAGTGCAGAAGTTTGTCAATTCCTTTTCCAAGATTGTTGCCGATAACAAGGGCATATACAGGGTGGTTCGTAACTTTAGCCAACTCTTTTGCCTTGCCTAAAAGTTCATAAGTAACACGGTGGATTTTGTCCCCATAGTGGTCAACATAAACGCATATACCACGCCACAAATCCTTGTCAACTGTGTTTTTTACTTCTTCTTTGTATTCGATTATTCCGTCACTCTTTTTAGTACAGATTTTGCACATTTTGCAACCTGATGATATATCAAGTTTGTTATCCGCATAAGAAATGGCGCCAAAAGGACACACTTTTACAAGTTCTTCCGCCTTTTCTTTTGTAACCAGGTTGTGATTTATAACTAATTTTCCCATCGCCGTTCCCCCTTACACAATCTTTCTGTCACGAAGAATGGCAGATAATTTTTCTGCCTGTTGTTCTGCTGTTCCGTCAATCACACATTTTTCTGTGTTTTTCTCAGGCGGGAATATTCTCTCAACCTGTGTTGCAGAGCCTGAAAGTCCGTAATTGTCGGGGTTTTTGTCTTCAAAATCCTCGAATGTTACAAACTTAATCATATCCTCTGTCACTTGCTGCTTAACTTTAAATGATGGCAACCTTGGTGAATTTATGTCACCGTCTGCAGAAATAAGGCAAGGCATTTTTACGGACATTGTTACAACCTTTTCGTCTAATGATGCAACCAAAACCGTTTTACCGTCTTCGATTTTTTCAACAGAAAGGACATTTGCAACGTTGGGAATTGAAAGAAATTCGGCAACCTCTGCACCTACCTGTGCGGTGTCCCCGTCGGTAGTTTGCTTTCCGCAAATTATAATGTCAAAGTTCCCCATCTTTTTGATTCCCTGGGAAATGGTATATGCAGTGGCAAGTACGTCTGCTCCTGCAAACTTTCTGTCTGTTAAAACTGTTCCCTCTTTTGCACCCATACAAATTGCTTCAATTACAGCGTCTTTTGCCTGAGGGGGTCCCATAGTAATTACCTTTAAAGTACCGCCATATCTTTCCACAAGTGAAAGTCCCAGTTCAAGACCGTATAAATCATAAGGATTCATTTTGCTTTTTACACCGTCTCTTTTAAGCACACCTGTTACAGGGTCAACCTCAACGTTGTTAGACCCGGGAACTTGTTTAATACAAACTAAAATGTCCATTTATTTCTCTCCTTATATGTTAACATCTTATTTCAGTATCAGTTTTGCATTCCTGTCTCCGATTTCCAGTTTTGTTCCGTAAGGTGCAGAGAGTTTTGCCAATCTTTCAAGAATACTGTTATCTTTTGCAAGTCTCGGGAGACCTATTTTCGAATGATTCATACCAATTCCTAACTCCAACGGTATAAATTCCAGTGATTTTAATTTCCCGTCTTCCATTTCAAAGTAAGTCAATACTGACTCCATCATTTCGCTCTGGCGTTGAAGACCACATGTAAAATCTCTTGTACGCACTTTGAACAGTTCATACATCGTATTGTCAGAAGTCATTCCGAATTTTGCATAAAATTCTTCCGGAGCAAGTTCACAGTTTTCAAGTTGGAGCAGAAAATCTCCAAGCGAATAGAATATCGGACGTTCCTTGTAAACTTCAAAAGGCCTTAAAAGATGCGGTCCGTGCCCGATTATAGCGTGAGCACCGCAATCTATACAATGATGTGCAAAGTCCTCGATATATTTTGCCGGAAGAGTTTCATCTTCAAACTGTCTGTCGTGGCAATGAAGGGAAACAAGAACATAATCCGCAAAAAAGGCGGCTTCTTCTACGGCTTTTTCAATCCTTGTCATATCTGCTTTTTCAATTTCGTACTTAATACCGGGTTTGTCGCCTGTTTCAAAATTCATACTGCCAAGATAATACTCTCCTTCCGGTATGGGGTGAGAATATCCCGATTTAATTCCTGATTCCTTTTCAACATTTATTCCTGTTTTTGCTGCTATTCTCTTTATTGCCTCAAGGTCTTCGTTTTCTATAACAAGAGTCGTTTTAACTCTTAATCCGTTAATTCCGGGTCTGCCCGGCAAAAGGCGCGACTGTTCACCTGCAAGTCCGCCCGGTGCAAAGTGTGTTGAGCATGCTATAAGTGCTACTCTGCCATTAGGAAGGTCTAAATACCTGGGAGATGCTGCTTCTCTTAAATTTCTTCCGCACCCAGCCTGTATATAACCTGCATCGTCTATATTCTTAATAGTTTGCAAAAGCCCCTCGTAACCGTAGTCCATACAATGATTATTTGCAGCCGTAGTCATATTAAAATTAAGAATTTTTGTTGATTCCAGAACTTTACGGTCTGTACGAAGCCATGTTCCGCCACTGAAAAAATTAGCAAAGCAATCTTTGTTAACTGTTGTTTCAAGGTTAAAAAACCTTACATCACCCTGATTTATAAAATTTCTCACAGTATCAATTCCATCATATTCCGTCAGTACCCTTTGTATGGCGGTATCGCCTGCTGCTGTAAAACGCATTACAACAAGCCCCCTTCAGTTAAAATCAATTCCATAGCCACTTTCAATCCCGCTTTCAGGCTGTCCTTTATTATCCATTCCTCCCGTGTATGAGTTCCGCCGCCGTCATAGCTTGAAAGTGCAAGTGCAGGAATGCCCAGTGAGTGCGGGATGTTGCAATCTGTAGAACCCGATTTTTCTGCCACGTCCACCAAAAAGTGTCTGGACTGGATTTCTTTCGCACGTTCAGTTATCTCCCGAAGTAAACCCATATTCATTTGTTCACTCATACAAGGTCGATTACCAACCAGATCTATTTTTAATTCAATGCAGTTTTCTTTTGCTTTTTCAAAAATATCATTGAATTTCTTTTCCATTATTGCAAGACATTCCACATTATCGGAACGGTATTCGCAAAGCATTGACGCGTTCTGGGCTATTGTATTTACACTCGTGCCACCCTCAATGGTACCCACGTTATATGTAGTATTGCTGTCACCCTTTTTTGGAACTTCTATTTTATAGATTTCGTTAATTATTCCCGCCAGCACATTAATAGCGTTGCGGTTACCAAATGCACCAAAAGAATGACCGCCCTCTGTTATTGCTGTTATTTCATAGCGATGTGAGCCCACGCTTTTATTGGTAACACCTGTTGGTTTTGCGTCGAAAGAATACATATACTCTATTTTATCACCATAATCCTTAAAAATCTGACGGCAACCTTTAAGATTGCCAAGTCCCTCTTCGCAGGAATTTGCCACAAACATAAGTGATTTTCCCGGAACAATACCATTTTGTGCAATATATTTTATACACACAAGCATAACTGCAAGACTTGCTGTATCATCACCCACACCGGGGCAATATATATTTTCGCCGTCGTCAACATAATCAAGAGGCGTGTCCATAGGAAAAACCGTGTCTGTATGTGCCATAAAAACCACCATCTTATCACTTGGTTTTCCAAATTTACAAACAACATTTTTTGCCTCGTCAATATAGGCATTTTCAATACCGGCATCTTTTAAACACTCTAAAATATACTTCGCCCTTTCATCCTCATAGTGCGATGGTGCAGAGATAAGGCAAAGGTCATGGTGCAGTTTTAAAAGTTCGTTATAATATTCTTCAGAAAATTTTTGTAAATTCATTTCCTAAAAACTCCTCGTTTTGTTACTTTTTAAGGTTTTCAACAAGTGCAGGATATCTTGATAAAACTCCTGCTATACTAAATACATTTTCGATTTTTTCTTCCACATCGTAGAGATACTCACAAAGACTGTCAAGAGCCTCTTTTGAACTTTCGTAGTCCTTGTCTTCCAATGCTTCTATAAGTTTTGTAAAGTACATTAAAAACTCTGCATGTTCGTTTAAATATTTCCATGAAGTTTCCTCAACTAAATTATTGCCGCTATATTTTTCTCTGTCTGCTTTTGTTTCACAAATAAAGTCACGTATCCAGCCGCATCTTTTCTTGACGTATTTTGGCGGAACGTCATTGGGATATCTGTTTTCCGAATACTCACTTGTTTCAGAAAGAGTCTGAAGATACTTATGCACAAATTCCCAGCCCTCACCAAAGGAAACTTTTATGAAGTTTTTGGCAACATCTTCAAAGTCAAGTGATTTGTTCCAAAGTGCCTGAGCATAAGTGTAAAGACCAATGCCTGTAGGGAAATAGCACTTTGTCGGCTGACAGGTAATCATACCGTCTAACCCTGCTTTCTCAAGATAAACAACATCTTCAAAAAGATTTCTTGCAGTGTTATAAAAACCGTAGTCGGTAACTATTCGCCAGTAGAAATGGTAACTGAATTCATAAAAATCCTTAAAGCCGGGCATAAGTTTTTGCCATTCCTTTAAAAAGGCAAAGTTTTCAGCAGCAGACATTGCCCAGTCTATGTTGTTCCTTTCAAATTTCGGAAGCACCAAATCTCTGTTATATGGGTCCTCCATTTTATAAGATACTGCACAACTTCGTGTAATAGGACAAAACATTATTCCAAATCTGTCAGGATTTTTAAGTCTCTCTTTAATGGGAGGCCAAAGCAACTCAACATAGGAAAGACCCATAATTTTTGTGTCAAGACCCTCTTTTGTCAGTTCTTCATCAATTTCATTTAAAAGCATTATGTAAAAATCAGTGGGAAGTGCTTTTCTACATTCCTCGCACTCACAATGATTGTCATAACCGTCTGCCAGCCAGAAGTGAATTTCTGTAATATCCTGATTGTTTTTAGCATATTCCACTACATATTTTACAACTCTTTTTCTTGCTTCGGGGTTAGACATACACATATTTGTAATCATAGGGATATTTCTGTGCAGCCCTCTTTTGCCGTTAATTTCCGCAAGCATTTCTTTTATTTCATCAGGAACCACAAAGCCGTCACCTGCAGTTTTTCCCCATTCGTGTACGTTAATTCCAAAGGGCTCACACATAAAACCGTGTCCTGCTTTTTGGAAAATCATACCACGCTTACTTATTTCATCGCTTATTGTATGCAGGTATTCATTAATCTTTTCCTTCGTAATACCCTCAGGCTCTCTTTTCGGGTTTTGCACATGGTTATACCAGTTTTCAAAGAACACAGAAGAATCAACAAGTTCCATAAAAATCCTGTTGAAAAACATCTTTGCGCACCATTCAATCTGGTCAAGGGCGTTTTCAATGCTTATGCTTCCCGCCATACATACACCACGGTAGTTGTATGACGCTTTTTCACTTAATATAACGTCATATTGCTTTGCATCGCATTTGGGAACAATTTCTCCGTCTTTCCCCGGGCGTACCCAGTCGCAGCCAAGTTCTTTTAAATATTTGTATACGCCGTAAAGAACACTTCTTGGATTTGACCCTGCAATAAACCCTTTTCCTTTTTTTATGTTTATAACAAAAGAGTCCTCTTTTTTATTGTCCTCTTGTTTTATTTTATTAAAGTCACTGTATAAACCAAGTTCTATTACCTTTCCCTGCTCATTAATTTCATTACCCATCTGAGAAAGGTATTTTGAAAGTTCTTCCTTAGCATAAATAACAGGGGTTTTTTCATTTAAGATTTTGATTTTCACATTACGACCTCCTTATTCACTGATTAAACCTTAATAAAACCATTATATAATAAAACGTTTTGATTTACAATATTTTTTACAAGTAAAGTGAATAAGTTTACCTTTTCAATGTTTTTAAATACTCTTTTTGTTCCTTTGAAATTCTAAGACTTTCCACTGCCTTTTGTATAGTTTTATTATGTGTCCACTTATCAAGCACATTATTCTCTATGTAAGGCAAAGTTTCTTTATACCGCTTTGCAAGTGCAGTAGCAAAATACCACGCCCGCATCATATTGATATAGTACTGGTCAGTTTCAACCCCGGCAACAAGATAATCCAGATTAAAATTTCCGTCAAGATAAAAACTCATTAACAAATTAATTGCATATCTTACGGTATAAATCTCCGTCGATTTAATCCATACTTTAATATGCTCCAGCAGTTTTTCAGGCTCTTTTTTCAAAACTTTCGGTTTCATACTGTCGCAGGTTGCCCAGTTATCTACATAAGGCAAAAAAGCATTCAGTTTTTCTATACACCTGTCAAAGTTTTGCTCTCTTTCTATTAAAAATGCGTGAAGATTGTTTTCCTCAAAATACTTGTGTGGAAGTTCCGTTAAAAAATCTTCATAGTTTTCCAGTCCTTTTGCATATTTTCGCAAAACCGGAACACGTATGCCTATAACCTTGCTTTTATCAACCGTAGGCATAAGGGCAGAACTGAAATCTCTGTACTCTTTTTCTCCCATTGAAATTAGTGTTTGCCGTATTGTTTTGTTAATAACAATCACCTCTTTAATTATAAAAATTCCTCCCGACTTTAAGGTCGGGAGGAATAAAAAATTTCAATTATTCATTAATCTGATTTTTTGGTTTTTTAAAAATCGCACCCAAAATCATAACCACCGCAAAGATAATCAAGTAGAACAATACGGGGAATGAGAAAGTGCCGTTAGCCTTTGCAGCCAGATAAGGAGTAATGCCGTGAGCATAAACTGCCGCAAACACCATAAACAAACATGCTATTATAGAAATTACAGGAAGAATAAAACGTTTAAATACTCCCATATCTTTTTCCTTTATCATCCATGCAATGAAAATCGGAATATACATAGCATAAATTGTAACGATGGGTAGTTCTGATGAGTCAAAGTTGAAAACACCAAACCAACCATTTGTTAAGTTTGCACCATAGAAGTAAACAAGCCATATAGCACAAACAAACAATCCCCAGACAGAAGAGTTTGTTGTCATATTTGTAGCCTTGTCAATCTGACTGAAAGTTTCGGGCTTAGGACCGTCATTACGGGCAGCAATAGCATACATACCACGTGTTGCACCAACCATAAGACCGTTAAGTGTACCTAAGCAGGAAATGATAATACAAATATTTAAAATTGTTCCGCCTACACCACCGAAGATGTTAGTAAATGCAGTTGTTGCACCCTCGTTTATAAGAACCTCGTTAGTTGCACCGCCTGCTACACCGATAAAGTATAAAACGTAAGCGCAAACAACGATTAAAGAACCTATTACAAGAGCGATGGGCAAGTTTTTCTTCGGGTTTTTAAGTTCAGCATTGATAGATGTAGCAACAATCCAGCCCTCATAAGCAAATACAGTAGCAACGATTGCCGCAAACAGTCCGCTGCTTGCAGTACCGCCAACAGCCTCCGAAACAACTGTAGTAAAGTTGTTTGTAAGAGTTCCGTTTGCAAAACCTACAATTGTACCAACAATTGCCATCAGAACAATGGGAATTAACTTAATAATTGTAGCACTTATCTGGAATTTACCTGCAAGTTTTGGTGATAGAGCATTCATTGTATATGAAGCAATCAGGAAAAATCCTGCCAAAGCCATAACTTCAGGTCCTACCATACTCCAGCCGAAAAGAACACCAAGATATCTTGCAGAAACCCATGCAAGAACTGATGTCATACCGGGGTAATAAACGTTTACCATAAACCATGCAAGATAGTAACCGTAACTTTTACCGCAGGTGGCCTCTGCATAGTCAACAACACCGCTGACTTTTTCATACTTTGTTGCCATTACAGCAAACTGTGCAGAACAGATAATCATAAGTAAACCTGTAATAACCCAGGCAGCAATACCAAGAGGCATATTTCCGCCTGTGGCTGTAAGTACGTTCTGCGCTTTAAAGAAAACACCTGAACCGATTACGGTACCTACTACCATACAGATAGCAGTTACCAAACCATATTTTTTATTTAGTACTTCCATTAAAATTCCTCCTTTAAAATAAGAACAACTATATTATATCATATATTTACAAAAAGTAAATATTTTTTTACAACGGTCACACAAGTTTTTTATAGAAGAAATTGTCCATCGCACCGTGGGCAACGGACTTCGGCCGTTCTATCAATGAATAACCGCTTTTTTTATAAATGTGAATTGCCGCCTGAAGATTACTGTGTGTTTCAAGATAAGACGCCGTAAAACCTGCTTCTTTCATTCTTTCCTCCACAAAACTTATGAGTTTATATCCCAGGCCAAGGCCTTTTACCGAGTCTGCCAGATATAATTTTTGAAGTTCGGCACAATTATCGAAATAAGAGAACTGGTCAAATCCGATTCCCCCTACAACCTGATTGTCCGAATTTTCAAGGACATAATACCCCCGCTTCGTACCCTTTGAATAGAATTCATAAAGATTATCCACAACAGGGTCAAAGTACACCGTTCCCGGGATATCAAGACCGTGCTTTTTTAAATTGTATCTTATAAGTGATGCAACAACCATATTGTCTTCAAATACCATCTTTCTGATTTTATAATTCACAAAACCAATCCCTTTCCCTAGTTTAAATTATATCAGAAAGACATTAACGATGCAACCGTTTCTTTTGCGTCACCAAGCATCATAATTGTATTTTCTGCCTGATAAAGTGGGTTTGGAACTCCTGCATATCCCGGTTTGTCATCAAAGTTACATACTATAACGTGCTTTGCATCTGACGCATTAAGTACAGGCATACCATAAATAGGGGTGCCCTCTGCAGTATTTGCTGCAGGGTTTACTACGTCATTCGCACCGATTATAACCGCAACATCTGTTTCTTTAAATTCCTCATTTATTGCATCCATTTCATACAGTTTGTCGTAAGGAACGTCAACCTCGCATAATAGTACGTTCATGTGTCCCGGCATTCTTCCTGCAACAGGGTGTATTGCGTATTTCACCTCTGCACCGTTACTTTCAAGTTTGTCTGCAAAAGATTTAACAATACTCTGTGCCTGACCAAGTGCCATACCGTAACCGGGTACTATTATAACTTTTTTTGCATCTTTAAGAATATCTGTAACGTTTGTTTCTTCTTTAGTCTCACTTGGTGCATTTCCGATTGTTGAAGTAAGCGTTGTTACTGTTTCTTTTGCGTCACCAAGCATCATAATTGTATTTTCTGCCT
>CALDNB010000088.1 GCA_937914775.1 uncultured Clostridia bacterium | reverse complement strand
CGGAGAATGCCAGAAACTGCGGAGCCGAGTGCCTGATCACGGCCTGTCCTCTGTGCCTGTACAACCTGAAGCAGAACGCGGAAAACGCCCTGCCGGCGCTGCGCATCGCGGGGTACAGCGTGGCGATGGGCAACGCGCCTGAAAATGTCAAAGAGGTCAGCACCTATGTTACTGACATAGTTTTCAGCGGAGTTGCCGTAAAAGATGCTGCTGTGACTATCGAAAAGTCCGCCGGTGCAGTACAGTTTAACCTGTGAAGAGGTACATTCGGAAAAAATACGCTGATTGTTTGTTATTATTTTAATATCTTTAAATTTGTTTATATATTTTATAATACGCCTTACGGTAGAAGAGCCGTCCATAAAGACGGTTGCACCGTCAAACAGATAACCTGCGGCCTTTTTTGCCAGTTCATCTTTGACCGAAACATTGGAGGAGTCCCTTAAATCTAACGGCACAACGTTGTTTTCGAATTCTGCAGAAACAACGCCTCCGTATATTTGCCTGACATAGCCTTTTTGTTCGAGAACTTTTATATCACGTCTTACTGATGATTCGCTGGACCATACTATTTTCGAAAGTTCCTTTATTGTAGAAAATCTGTTTTGCTTCAGGTGATTTAAAATTGTTTCTTGTCTTTCATATATAATCATATATTTTTCTCCTTTGTGAAAAAGTTTGAAAAAGTTTCAATAACTGTGCCAATCCTTGACTTGTGTACGCCTTAAACAATAATTTACTATACTTTTCTTATTTTCAAAAAATTTCAAGAAGTTTCAAAGATTTTCAGGAGGCGTATGTAAATGGCAGTAATAACAATAGTTGGTGCAGGTATGATGGGAAGCGCACTTGCTTTTCCTGCAAGAGAAAACAAAAATGAAGTAAGATTAGTTGGAACACATTTAGACAGAGAAATTATAGACGGATGTATCAAAAACAACAGACACCCTAAATTTGACAGAGATTTCCCTTTGGGTATAAAATATTACCAGATAGAACAACTTGCCGAAGCAATAGATGGCTGTGATGTTGTTATTGGCGGCGTAAGCAGTTTTGGTGTAGAATGGTTTGCGGAAAAGGTACTTCCAGTAATTTCCGAAAACGTTTTTGTGCTTACAGTTACCAAAGGACTTATGGATACCCCTGACGGCAAACTTCTTACATACCCTGATTTGTGGAAACAAAAACTTGATTCTATTGGCAAAAAACTTTCCCTTAATGCAATAGGCGGACCGTGCACAAGTTACGAACTGGTAGCCCACGACCAGACTGAAGTTGCATTTTGCGGAGAAGATATAAAAGTTCTTTCGGTTTTGAAACAACTTATGGAGACTGATTATTATCACATCAGCATTACAACTGACGTTGTGGGTATAGAAAGTGCAGTTGCTTTGAAAAACGGATATGCTCTTGGAATTGCCCTTACTATCGGACAAAACCAGATAAAATTCGGAAATGATGAACTGCATTTTAATTCTCAGGCTGCAGTGTTTGGTCAGGCAACAAAGGAAATGTATAAATTACTTCAGTTCCAGAAGGCTTTAACCCTTGAAAATCTTTGCGTGGGTGTAGGGGACCTTTATGTTACTGTTTACGGAGGACGTACACGTCTTGTGGGAATTCTTTTAGGCAAAGGACTTAATATTGACGAAGCAAAGGCGGAGTTAAACGGAGTAACTTTAGAATCCCTTGTTGTTGCAGAGAGAGTTGCAAGAGCGGTAAAACTAAATATTAAAAACGGAATTCTAAACAAAGAGGATTTTCCTCTTTTGCTTCACATAGACGAAATAATATGCAGTAAAAAAGAAGTAAACATTCCCTGGGAGGATTTTACATTTATTAAAGAGGTGTAATATGAAAAACAACATTAAATTTTCAAGAGAAATACCTTATTACGGACATTTTGACGTTATAGTTTTTGGCGGAGGACCTGCAGGAGTATGTGCAGCCATAGAGGCAGCGGAGGCAGACAAAAAAGTACTGTTGGTTGAGGCGACCGGAATGCTTGGAGGTATGGCAACATCAGGTCTTGTAGGCCCTTTTATGACTTGCTACGACCGTGACGGCAATGTTCCTGTTGTGGGCGGAATTTTCAGAAGAATTGTTGACAATCTAAAACAGTACAACGGAGTATTTGAGCCTGAGGAACTTGATTCCCCAAGTATTCATACGTCATTTATAGAAAAATATCACCGCCACGTTACGGCATTTGATTCTTTTGCCCTGCAACTTGTCCTTGACGAAATGACGGAGGCGGCAGGTGTTAATGTTATGCTATATACCCGTTTTGCTGATTGTGTGTGTAAAAACAACAAAATTGAAAGGGCGGTACTTTGTGCCCTTGAAGGTCTTGTAGCAGTTGATGCTGACGTTTATATAGACTGTACGGGAAACGCCGATGTTGCTGCTGCCGCAGGAGTATATACTTATAAAGGTGAAGAACAAAGCGGAGTACCTCAACCAGGTACGCTTATGTTTGAGGTAAGCGGTGTAAAAGACGAGGGTTTTCTGGAAAGAAGTTCAAGGCCCGAACTGCCCGTAAAGGCATACAGAACACCGTTGGAAGGGAAGTACAAGGTTAATCACTACCGCGTGTTTGGTGTAGATGCCACAAATTCACAGAGTATGACCAATGCACACATAAAAGCACGAAAACAGGTTATGGACGCCTATGACGTTCTTCGCAACCGTACACAAGGGTTTGAAAATTCTAAAATTGCACAGGTTGCGCCTGTTCTTGGTGTACGTGAAAGCCGTCACATCGAGGGAAAATACAAAATTACCATTGATGACATTACAAATGGAACAAAATTTGATGACCGCATAGCCACATACGGCTACGGGCTGGATGTTCACCCCAGAAACGACAAGGAATCAGGCAATTTCAAAATCGAAGTTGCAAACAGGTACTATATTCCTTACAGAAGTCTTATTCCCGAGGGGTGCGACAATCTCCTTGTTGCGGGTAAAACAATTTCATGCCAGTCTCAGGCGGCAGGGGGTCTTCGCTGTATGCCTTGTGCGATGTCAATGGGACAGGCGGCGGGTGCTGCTGCGGCACTTGCTGTAACTGACAACTGCACACCTTATAACGTAGATATTATAAAACTACAGACAGTTCTTAAAGAAAAGGGTGCTATTTTAGACTAATTCTCCTTTTCAAGGATTATCTGTTTGTCGCGGTTTGCAGTGCGCAGAACAAACTGCATTGCTACAGTAACGAAAAGTATAAGAATGGCAAAAACAATAAACGGAACATTGTAATTGCCGTAAAGATCGTAGAAAAGATTAGCGAAGGGCGCGCCCAGAGCAAAGCCTACGGAACTTGCGGAATAAAAAATTCCTACAATTTTATCAAAACTCTTATTGCCGAACAGTT
This sequence comes from uncultured Clostridia bacterium, assembly GCA_937914775.1. Classification (GTDB taxonomy): domain Bacteria; phylum Bacillota; class Clostridia; order Monoglobales; family Firm-18; genus RGIG1864. The sequence goes on along the minus strand of CALDNB010000088.1, from coordinate 10,729 downwards.
CACTTGCAAAAAGAGGCAACATAACCGTTTCCAGTGGCAATGCTGCTGGTGATAACACAGTTCTTGCAAATGCCATTACTTTTCCTAAAGGAGTGTTTGCTGTAAATACAACTGAGACTAAAGATAACAATGAACAGACAAAACAAATATTCATAGTAATTTTCATTCCGTTTCTGTCGTAGATGTATCCTGTCATAACTTTAAACAGCACAAGAAACAAGTTGGTAATAGTCAGAAGAGTGGCTACGTACTGTTTGTCAAGGCCTACATCGTACATATGCGGAGTTGCGATGCCACTTAAACCCTGCAGCGACATTCCTATAAACATCATACAAACAAGAGTTATATAAAAATACGGCTTACTTACAGCATCTTTAAATTCCATACCAATCCATCCGGTTCCACGAACTTTGTGCTTTTTCGTAATTGGTGCCGGATTTATTTCTGCGTTTTTTGGTGTCTCTCGGAAAAACAGAATTATCAATACAAGCATAACCGTCAGTATTAGCGCAACAAGATTATAGGAGTTGCGATAACCGAAAGGGTTGCCCGGTTCGAAAATGACGGGGGATAAAATCTGAGATGCTACGGCACCGCCAAGGCCATTGGCGGAAAGTACTATTCCTGTAATTGTGCCTTTGTTTTTGTGGAACCATCTGTTTATAACAACGCTTACCATTGTTGTTCCTGTCCAGGAAAGACCAACGCCTAAAAGTATCCCGCCTATGTAGAACTGGTACAAATATTGTGCCCTTGCATTTAAAAGAGCAAAGCCTATAAGACATAAAAAACCCGCGGACATAAGTTTCTTTGTACCAAACTTGTTTACTAAAAGTCCGAAAAACAGATTGACAAATGACGTTGTAACGAAACGAAAGGTATCGTTAAGGGAAAAGGCTCCTCTTTTAATATTAAGGGCATCGGTTATTGCGGTAAGGTACATTGTTCGTCCGCTTGAGCAAAACCCAAGACTTATGCAAACGGATAAAAAGCAAATCGCCGCAATCACCCAGGCGTAGTCGTATTTTTTCTTTTCCATTTGTAAAGACTCCTTTTAGTTTGATTTATATGTATTGTATTGTCATAAATGGAAAAAGTAAATGTAATTAATACAACAATATGGAAAAAACAGAACTAAATATTGAAATGACAAATTATCTGTGATATACTTTGTAGTAATAATAAGTTCTGAAGGACTGAGTGTTGTTATGTTTGGATATATGGAAAATTTAGAAATAGTTTCGTCTTTTCACAAGACGGGCAGACCTTACGGAAAAGTTCAAGACAGATTAACTCACGGATTTATAATCAAGGTCAGAGGCTTTACCGATTACTTTTTTCAGGATAAGACAGTAAGGTTAAATGCAGGTGAAATGATTTTTTTGCCCAGGGGCTCAATGTATGAGCACAGAGCAAACCCTAATGATGAAAATTTATACACCTCTATAAATTTTCAAGCCAGTATTGACCGTCCGGAAGTTACTGTGTACAATTTAAAGGATTTTTACGGAGTAGATTACATATCTTACATTTTTTCGGAACTGTGGAATTTCGGAGGATTGTCAGACAAATACAAGTGCCTTTCGGTTTTTTATGATTTGATTTCGTATATCTCAAGAATTGAAAACCCCGAAAAGAGAGAATACAGTTTAATAGAACCCGCGGTAGAATATTTGAAAAAGCACATATACGACTGCGATTTTAAGATAAGCAAACTTCATGGATTATGCGGAATTTCAGATACATATTTCAGAAAATTATTTATGTCAAGGTTTAATATGATGCCTCAGGAATATGTTACAATCAGAAGGCTTTTCCACGCGAAAGCCATACTTGAAAGTGGTGATTATGATACAATAAAGGAAGTTTCGGAGTTGTCGGGGTACAACGACCCATTATATTTCAGCAAGGTTTTCAGAAAGGTTTACGGCTTTGCTCCGTCAGAGATAAAACGATAGGTGACAACTTCATTTTTTGTATTTTTTTCTATAGTCAGACGGGGTTTCAAAAAAGTGCTTTTTAAAGTTTCGGCAAAAGGTGTTAATGGAATTATACCCTGACTCAAAGGCTATTTCCGTAAGGCTCTTTTTTGTTGTGCGGATTTGTTTTGCAGCATATTCAGAACGGAGTATACCTAAATATGTTTTAAAGGGGAGTTTTAGTCTGTCACAAAACAGATGGGCAATATAAGAGGGATGATATCCAAATTCTTTTGCAACACTGTTTATGCTTAAATTTTCCGTAAAATGCCCGTCAATGTATGCTATGATTTTTGACGGAAGTTCGGAATTAACCTCTACAGGCGTAAATTCGAGAACACCAAGTATGTGGGACAGTATTATATAAGTCCAACCCAGCATTTCTGTTTCGTTTTGGGTGCTTGTTATTTTGTCTATTGCAAAAAGTACAGTTTCTGAAATTGTATCGCCCGTAATAAATGGTGTTTTTGGAACTTTTGTAATTATATCGGGTAAGCTTTGTGACAAAAGCCCCGTGTCGCAAATTAAAGATACCATTTTGGTAGGCTCGTAATCAGAGGCGGGATACTCAATATATTCGTGTACTGCATAGGGGAAGATTGCTACGGCATCCCCTTTTTTTAATGTGTAAATGTTTTCGCCAACCCTTATTCTCTGTTTTCCTGAAAGGCAAAAGGCAAATTCTATGTAACTGTGAAAATGAGCAGGCCAATTATAAGTTTTGTGGTGTACGGACAGAAATATGTTTCTTGATTTGTTTTCAAAATACGGACGCATAACATCACCTCATATTTTAATAATAACACTAAATGGTGTGTAATTGCAAGAAAAAAGCATATTTTGGTGAATTTGTTAATTGCTTATGACTTGTATGCCGTTAATAATTAACTTATAATAACTGGTAAGAGGTGTTATGTATGGAAAAGTGGGCAAGAATTAAATATCAGCCATGTTTACCGCTTGGCGACAACAATTCAAAAATAACGGGATGTGAAAGGCACATACAATTGTCACGGGAAGCGGCACAGGAAGGTACCGTTCTTCTTAAAAACAATGGTAATATACTGCCGTTAAAAGATGGAACAAAAGTTGCAATTTTTGGCAAAGCACAGATAGATTACGTAAAAGGCGGAGGTGGCTCAGGAGATGTTCATTGCAGTTATGTAAGAAACATTTATCAGGGACTGAAGGGAAAAAGCCAAATAGACGTTTTTGACTCTTTAAGCCTTTACTATGTTGATTATGTTGAAAAAGCATACAAAGACAAAAAGACAATAGGGCGTTTTGATGAAGCGGAAATTCCTGAAAACCTGCTTAAAGAAGCGGTTAAATTCACAGACACTGCAATTATTACAATTAACAGATATTCAGGTGAGGGGTGGGACAGACGCGAGGATGACGACCCGCCGTATTTTCAGTTAAGCAGTATGGAAAAGAAAATGGTGGATACTGTTACAGCCAACTTCAAAAACGTAATTGTACTTTTAAATACAGGCGCTATGATAGACACTTCCTGGTTTGCGTATAACGACAAAATAAGTGCTGCTGTTATGATATGGCAGGGTGGTATGGAGGGCGGACTTGCAGTTGCCGACATACTTACAGGTGAGGTGACACCTTCCGGAAAACTAGTGGACACTTGTGCACAAAACCTTGGGGACTATCCGTCAACAGAGGGATTCTTCGAGTCTGACGACTATGTGAAATATACAGAAGATATTTTTGTGGGATACAGATATTTCGAAACAATCCCCAATATGAAAGAAAAGGTTGTATATCCTTTTGGATACGGACTTTCCTATACAGAATTTGAAATTAAGAATGTTTCTGCCAAAAGTTATGGCGACAAAATAATTGTAAGCGCCGATATTGAGAATGTGGGACAGTATAAAGGAAAAGAAGTTTTGCAACTTTATTTTGAAGCACCAAAGGGCAAAATAACAAAACCTGCACTTCAGCTTTGTGCCTTCGCAAAAACCAAATTACTGGCTCCGGGTGAAAAAGAAACATTAATAATGAGTTTTGATGTTACTGATATGGCGTCTTACGACGATATTGGCGCTGTGGAAAAGTCTGCTTATGTAATGGAGGCAGGGGAGTACAAGTTATTTTTAGGCACAAATGTCCGTGATGCAAAAGAAATCGGCTTTGATTACGTGTTAACTGAAAACAGAATATGCGAGAAATTAACAGAGTATTTAACACCGTCAAATCTTGGAAAAAGATTAACTGCAACGGGGGATTATATTACTGTGCCTGACAAACAGTATGTTCCAAAAACATTCCCCCGTAAATATCATTGTGAAGAAAAAATCCCTGCCGGGGGAGAGGAAAAGAAGCAACTTATTGATGTTGCAATGGGGGAAGTGTCCCTTGATGACTTTATTTCACAATTAACTGATGATGAAATGCTGGGCTTACTTGTAGGTCAAAAGAACACAGGTGTTGGCAATATCGACGGCATGGGCAATTTGCCGCAGTACGGCATACCTACACCTATGACTATTGACGGACCTGCAGGAGTTCGTATTTTACCTTGTACAGGCGTAAGAACTACGGCGTTTCCTGTGGCTACAATGCTTGCATGTACCTGGAATACGGATATTGTGGAAAAAGTAGGCGTGGCAGGGGCTCTCGAAACAAAGGAAAATAACCTTTCTATTTGGCTTACACCTGCTCTTAACATTCACAGAAGTCCCTTATGCGGAAGAAACTTTGAGTATTATTCCGAAGACCCGTTTTTAACAGGTAAAATGGCTGCAGCAATGGTAAGAGGTATTCAGTCACAAAAAATTGTTGCATCTCCAAAACATTTTGCTTGTAACAACAAAGAAACCAACCGCCGTGAGTCGGACTCCATTGCGTCTGAAAGAGCAATAAGAGAAATTTATCTTAAAGGTTTTGAAATATGCGTCAAAGAAAGCGATCCAAAACTTATTATGACGGCATATAATATTATTAATGGAATACACGCATCTGAAAGCGCTGAACTGCTTACAGGTATTTTAAGAGGCGAGTGGGGATACAAAGGGCTTGTAACCACCGACTGGTGCAATACTGCAGAAAAAAGCGCAGAGGTAAGAGCAGGTAACGATATCCGTATGCCGTCTTTTACCAACGACAGAACGGGACAGTACATAGACACAATCACAGTTAAAAACACAAGAAACGAACTTGCACAGTGCGTAAAAAGATTGCTTGAAATGATATTATGGTTAGAATAAAAAGGGGATTTTATCCCCTTTTTTATTTTTTCTTATTTCTTGGGTCGGTTACAAAAATAATTTTAGGTAAATTTTCTGTTTCTGTATTTTCCTGGGGTTATCCCAGTATGTTCTCTGAAAATTTTAATAAAGTAGCAGGGGTTCCCAAAACCGCACATCCTGCTTATTTTGTCTATATTGTATTCGCTGTAGGAAAGAAGAGCCTTTGCCTTTTGAATTCTTATCTTTTTTAAAGTTTCTGTTATGCTTTCGCCTTTGGCATCTTTATATTTGTGGCACAAAGCGTATTTGTTCATATTAACATATTGTGCTACGTCGTCAAGGGAAATTTGTTTATTGTAATTCTGTTCAAGAAATTCCCTTGCTTTTTGTGTCTTTGTTTTTTCATTTTTAAACACAAATTCCAGAAGTTCACACAGCCATATCATTGTATGTGAACTTCTTAATGTTTCGCTTACGGTGTGTTCGCAAAAATCCATCAGTTCCATAGTTGTCTGACCGATAAAGGCGGGGGTGTCGAAAAAGAACCTGTCGCCGATTTTGTAATAGTCAAGAAGTTCTTCCCCTCTTAAAAAACTTACCCACATAGTGGAAAATGCTTCTGACTGTTTTTCGTAACTGTGAGGAACTCCTTTTTTAACAAAAAAGCCCTGTCCTTTAGTCAGCAACTTTCTTTCGTTGCCACACACAAAATAGCCCTCGCCCTCTGTTACCCAGATAACAAGGTTTCTTTCTGCGCCATTTGGTCTTACGACTTTTCCCTGACTGTTTGTGTAACCGATATATGTAGGTATGATTGGAAGAACGGTTTCGATATTTTTGTTAGTTTCAATATACATAGCAATATCCTTATACTTTCTACAAGTTATTTATGTTGACTTATGGGTTTTGTCACAATATAATTATATTATAAAATTGCAAATCAGTCAATGGAGCGTGAGAAAATGCCACTATTAAACTTTAAAAACAAAATGTCATATCTTGACGACGAACCATTTTACATTATAAGCGGTGACATTCATTATTTCAGAATTTACCCGGGAGGGTTAAAAAGAAGACTGGAACTTATGAAAGCCTTTGGACTTAACACAGTACAGACTTATGTTCCCTGGAATTTGCATGAGCCTGAAAAAGGACAGTTCAATTTCGAAGGACTTTGCGACCTTGAGTGTTTTTTGAAACTGGTTGATGAAGTGGGACTTAAGTGTATGTTAAGACCAAGTCCGTATATATGCAGTGAGTGGGACAAGGGCGGACTTCCCTACTGGCTGGGCAAAGAAAAAATGGCGCTTCGGTCTCATGACGAAAAGTATATGAAACACGTTAAGGATTACTACGATGTTTTATGCCCGAAATTTATTCCTTATCTTTCTACTAACGGCGGACCGGTTATTGCAGTCACTGTTGAAAACGAGTACGGCAGTTATGGCAACGACCATATTTATATGAAACAACTTGCAGATATGCTTATAGAACGTGGAGTAGATGTGCCCTTATACACATCAGACGGAACTTGTAATTTTATGATGAAATTTGGTCTTATTGACGGAATATGGGGCGGATTTAACTATCGCCTTGCAAGTGCTGAAACTATAGAAATTGCGCGTGAGCAAAGACCTGATTTCCCACCGCTGTTGCCTGAATACTGGTCAGGAAGAGCAGTACACAAGGGAGAGCCCTATTGCCCAAGAAACGTAAAAGAAGTAGCAGACGGATATGAAGAAGCGCTTAAAAATGGCGGAATGCTTAATTTTTATATGTTTACAGGGGGCACTAACTTTGGATTTTTAAACGGTGCAAACTTTGGTAAAACCTTTAATGCACCTGCCGACGCGGTAAACAAATACATACCAATTACCACAAGTTACGACGTTGATGCTTTAATTAACGAGCAGGGACTGCCTACTGAGAAATACTTTGAATGCAGAAAGCGTTTGTGGAAATATTTAGGACAGCCTGAGCCTCCTATGCCGGAACTTAATTACTCCGTGCAAAAACCACAGGACGTAACTTTTGACAGTGTGGCATATTTGTTTGACAATCTTGATAATTTCAAATGCACGAAAAGCGTAGTGCCTATGACCTTTGAAGAACTTGACCAGGACTACGGATATGTATTATACAGAACTTATGTTGACGGATTTGGTGATGGTTGTGAGTTTACATTTTTAAATCCCAAAGACAGAGTTGATGTATATGCAAACGGAGAGTTAAAAGGGACAATAATGCGTGACAGAGACAGCGAAACTATGGCAATAGATACCAAAGTGGGGGAAAAGGTAAAACTTGAACTGCTGGTTGAAAACTGCGGACGAATTAATTACGGCTACAGAATTGCAGAACAAAAAGGTCTTCCTGACGGCGTACTTTTAAGCATTGCACAGATTTACAACTGGGAAAACGTAAGTCTGTCCTTTAAAACTCTTGAGGGACTTAAATATACTAAAGATTTCGGTAAAAAAGGACCTGCTTTTTATAAGGGTACTTTTAAAGCAAAGCCAGGTGTTGATACATTTCTTGATATGAGAAGTTTTAACAAAGGCTTTGTATTTGTGAACGGATTTAATTTAGGCAGACACTGGAACGTGGGACCTCAATACACCTTGTATCTTCCGGGGACTCTTCTCAAGGACGAAAACGAAATCGTTATTCTTGAGCTTGAAGGCACTAAGAAAACGAGCGTTAGTTTAACAGATAAACCTATTTTTAAATAAAAATAAAAAGTGAAAAAGGTGAAATTGTGGAGGCTATAGTTAAACTTTTACATACAGTTATTGATGCACTTAAAGAGGTTAAAACCTATTGGAAACAGCCTCGCCCCGGTGAATATGTACCCTATAAAGAGGTTGTAATGCTCTCTGTAGGTTGGATGGCGCTTATGATGTCTGTAAGGTGGACCATAGGCTTTGGTGTCGGCAACGAATTTACCGGTATGACACTTGGTATGAACAATAATCAGCTCCTTGTAATGAGTTACGTTTGCCAGGCGCTCGGCTATGCTATGACACCTGTTAATGCGTGGATTATAGATAATTTGCGTAGCAAAGACGGTAAATACAGGGTTTTTATAAAGCTTGCTGTTCCGTCAATGCTTCTTACAATTTTATCGCTGTGGCTGCCATATGAGCAGGTAAGAGATTCAGGTTTGCCTAAGGCACAGTACATTATGATTGCAATGCTGTTTTTAATTGGTCAAGTGCAAGGTACTGTTCAAAGCTGGGTGCAAACAGGTGTAACCAATATGGTGCACGTTATAACACCAAATACCCAAGAAAGAACAAAAATAATGTCTATTACAAGCATTATTTACTCTTTAGGCTATTCAATAAACAATGTTTATTATCCTCTTATGGTTGATGTTCTTACCAAAAATGGTGATAAATATAATATGACCTTTTTCCGTGGCTCCTACACACCTATGGCACTGCTTATGCCTGTTGTTCTTTTAGCTTATTTCGGCACACAGGAAAGGCTGGTGCTTCCAAAGAGTCGTATAACAAAAATGAGCTTTACTAACTCATTAAGAGCAGTTGCAGGCAACAAAATTTTCTGGATTAAATGTGCAGACGGATGGAATAACTTCCTTGAGGGAGCAAAGGGCGATATCTGGAATTGGCTTGTATACAGAGCACATATTATGAAAAGCTCTACTTATGGCCTTCTTAATACAATTTCTTATAACGCCAACTTCTGGGGAATGCTGTTTTCACCCTACTTTATACGTAAATTCGGTAAAAAGAAAATTAAAATATTTAAGAACATAATTCAGATTTTCCTTATTGCATCATATTTCCTTTTCTATAAGAGCCCTGCAGCAGGCTTTGGCTTGTTTATAGTGTACACTCTTGATAGATTTGTAGATACATATAACGTTATAGATAGCGCTATTGAATCCGATATGCGAGATAATCAGCAATACCTTATAGGCGAAAGAATAGATGGTTCCTTCAACCTTATTTCAAGCTATGCAGGTGGCGCAATCAACGCAGTTACAAGCCTTTTTATTCCTTGGGTATACAAGAAAAAGGGCTTCGACGGAAACGATTACTCTGTGCTTGATGTTTACATTAATTACGATGAGACCCTGCCTCTTTCTCAACAAACAAAAAATCCGAACTGTGTTTTATATTCGTTAATGGACACACTTCTTGTAATTTCCATTGTAGGCGCTGCAATAGACGTGCTTCCATGGTTCTTGTACGATATTTCCGAAACAGGTCAAAAGTCTATGATTAGGGTAATTAGAATAAGAACTATTGTTGAAGATAGTGAAGCAGGCGAGGTAGAGGATGTATCTTATATTGAAGGCTGTGAGGCTATAATTAAGGCAAAGCAGTACTTTGGTATGGAGAAGGTGGAGGTGCCTAAGGCACAGCTTAAACAGGCAAAGCTTATGCCTTGCGAAACTGATGAAGAAAAGCAGGCACGTGAGCAAGCTATTACTGCTGCACGTACAGCGATAAAGGATGCCGAGGAGCGAAACGAGGAAATTGAAATTGCACAGTTTGTTATGCACGAGCTTACTCGCTTCGAAAATGAGTTCGGTCAAAAGCAGCTTGAGCTGTGCCGACTTATTGTTAGTGGTGGTCCTGAAAGATTTTTTGAGTGTGCTGTTGAGGCACAGCGTCTTGCAAATGCACTTCCGCAAACGGCAGATAAAGAGGAGCGCACCTGGCGTAAGCAAGAAATAAGAAATGCAAGGGCGCTTGTAAAATCTGCAAAGCTTGCTAAAAAGCATTATCCCGAAGGTGTAATTCCTTTTGATAACCAAGAGTATGAGGATGCCTACAATATGCCTGATGATACAAAAGCACAGGCAAAGGCACGCCGTAAGGCTATGCGTATAGCTAATAAAAAGAGAAATATTTACGGAACAGTTGCTGCTCCGTATCTTTCAGCACAAAGAACTCTCGGCTTGTACGAGGGCTATAGCAGATTAGATGAGATTACCTCTGACTATGAGGATGTACACACTCGCTATGAAGAAAAACTTGAGGAAGAAAGACTGCTTGCAGAAAAGCTTCGTCAGGAGCGCTTGTACGATAAAGAAAGTAAGGCTAAGAAGCGCAAGCTTGATAAAGAAAATAAAGCTAAGAAGCGCAAGCTTGATAAAGGAAATAAAGCTAAAAAACGTATAAAAAAATAAACAAGCATAGCTACAAAAAGGGGATGTAAAAAACTTGAGTTTTTTACATCCCCTTTTAAAAAAATGAAAAAATTTTAAAAATAAAATTCACATTTTATAAATTCAAATTGTATTATTTATATAGGTACTTTTTAGGGAGGTGTTTACCGTCATGTCGCAAAAATCGAATATTCAGGAACAGGAAATTAATGAGCTTGTCGGTAAATACAGCTCTATGCTGTTTAGAATTTCCTATTGTATTCTTTGTAACAGCGCCGATGCACAGGATGCTGTTCAGGAAACATTTTTAAAATATCTTACTAAGGCACCGGATTTTTTAAGCGAAGAACACAGAAAGGCGTGGCTTATAAAGGTGTGTGCAAACACCAGTAAAAATATGC
>CALDNB010000087.1 GCA_937914775.1 uncultured Clostridia bacterium | reverse complement strand
ATATTTCTATAATCATATCGTAAATTGAAAGGAACTTAAGAGCGCTTAAAATAAGTATTACAAAGGGAAAGAAAGCAAGCATTATAAAAAATGCTGATTTTGCCGAGAAGGCGTCTATATGGTCCTTTGAAATATAATTTATCGTATCACCGATTTTTTTAAAAAAATTTTTCAATTTCTCACTTCCTTTCATTTTATTATTATACAGTAATTTTAAAAAATAGTCAACATTCCAAAAATTGATGTAATTGTTTTATATAAATTGACAATAATAACAAAGAACGGAGGTATATTATGAAAAAAATATTAAGTATAATTATGATTTCTGTAATTTTGATTTGTGCTACAGCATGCGGTGAGGGCGTAGGAACGTCTGCCGATGTTCATGTGTTTTATTACACTTACAGCGATACCTATATATCAAGTGTACGTTCTGCCCTTGACAACCAGTTAAATGAGTTGGGTGTTTCGTATCAGGATTACGACGGCAACGGGAACCAGACAACACAGACAGAACAGGTGCAGACTGCCATAACAAAAGGTGCAAAGGTTATTGTAGTGAATATAGTAAATACAGGCTCTGATGACGCTGCAAACGGTATTGTGTCTTTGGCAAAAGGAGCAGGTATTCCTGTAATTTTCTTTAACAGAGAAGTATCTGACGATGTAGTTAAAAGTTACGACAAATGCGTGTTTGTAGGTACAGATGCTGCAGAGGCAGGACATATGCAGGGAGAAATGATTGGAGAATATATAGTAGATAAATTTGCAGATGTTGACAAAAACGGTGACGGAAAAATTTCTTATGTTATGTTCAAAGGCGAAGAGGGAAACAACGAGGCGATTTACAGAACACAGTATGCGGTTGAGGACGCCGACAAAGTATTGGCTTCTGCAGGTAAACAACCCCTTGTGTTTTATGACCCTGCAAACCCCAACAAATATCTGGTTGACAAAAACGGGCAATGGTCTGCCGCTGCTGCAAACGAGTATATGACAACTGCCCTTACTTCTTATAATGAAGCAAACAACAATATGATAGAACTGGTTATTTGCAACAATGACGGTATGGCGGAGGGTGCAGTAACTGCCCTTAATTCGGTTGGCTATAATTTAGGGGGAGACGGAAAAAGTATTCCTGTTTTCGGTGTTGACGCAACAGACGCCGCAAAATCGTTAATTAAAGACAAAAGAATGGCAGGAACAATTAAGCAGGACGCAGAGGGTATGGCAGAAGTTATCGGTGAACTGACAGAGAACTGTATTGAGGGTAAAGAAATTCTTGCAGATACAGAGGATTTAAATAAAGACGAAGGTGTTGCAAAAATCCGTATAGCATACGCAAAATATCTGGGCGAATAACGGTTGGGAGGAAAATTTGTGAGTGATGTTTTACTTGAAATGAAAAATATTGTCAAGGGCTTCCCCGGAGTGAAAGCCTTAGACAAAGTATCACTTACTGTTAGAAAAGGCACTGTCCACGCCCTTATGGGTGAAAACGGAGCAGGAAAATCAACTCTTATGAAGTGCCTTTTCGGTATATACAACAAAGACAGCGGACAAATACTTTTAGAGGGCAAAGAAGTAAATTTCAAAAACTCCAAAGATGCACTGGAAAACGGTGTTGCAATGGTGCATCAGGAACTTAATCAGGCATTAAAGAGAAATGTAATGGATAACATCTGGTTGGGACGTTATCCTACACACTTTAACTTTATTGTATCGGAACAGAAAATGTATAAAGATACAATGGAGATATTTAAAGAACTTAACATTGATGTTTCTCCAACTGCAATAATGAGCACCCTGCCTGTTGCAAAGCGCCAGATGGTGGAAATTGCAAAAGCGGTTTCTTATGACTCAAAAATTATTGTTTTTGATGAGCCTACATCATCGCTTACTGAACAAGAGGTAGAGCATCTGTTCAGGATTATAAATATGTTAAAAAGCCGTGGCTGCGGAATAATATACATTTCTCACAAAATGGAGGAAATATTAAGAATTTCTGATGATATTACCGTTATGCGTGACGGAACGCACGTTGCTACAAAACCTGCCTCCGAAATGACAATGGATAAAATAATTAAACTTATGGTAGGCAGAGAACTGGGCAACAGATTTCCGCCTAAAGACAACAAGGTGGGAGAAGTAGTTCTGGAGGTAGAAAATTTATCTGCAATGTATTCGGAACTTTCCGACGTAAGTTTTGAACTTAAAAAAGGTGAGATACTGGGAATTGCAGGACTTGCAGGTTCGGGAAGAACAGAAGTGTTAGAAAACATTTTTGGTATAGCCACAAGAAAAAGTGGGAAAATAACATTACACGGTAAAATCAGGGGAAATAAAAACCCTAAAGAGGCAATAAAAAACGGATTTGCACTTTTAACAGAAGAGCGAAGAGCAGACGGGATTTTTGGTATTTTAGACATTTTGTCAAACACCACCATTTCCAATTTATCAAGTTACAAGGTAAAAAATCTGTTTTTAAGCAGAGTAAAAATGCTTAAAGATACAAAGTGGGCAATTGATGCTATGAGAATTAAAACACCCTCTCACAAAACACAGATAAGAACTTTGTCAGGGGGTAATCAGCAGAAAGTCATACTTGGCAGGTGGCTTCTTACACGCCCTGAAATACTTCTTTTAGACGAGCCCACAAGGGGTATTGACGTAGGTGCTAAATACGAAATATACCAACTGATTATTGATTTGGCAAAACAAGGCAAGTCGGTAATTATTGTGTCATCTGAGATGCCTGAACTTATGGGTATTTGCGACAGAATACTTGTTATGTCGGGAGGACGTGTGGCAGGAGAAGTAGATGCAAAAAACACCTCTCAGGAAGAAATAATGACACTTGCATCTAAATATGTATAAAGGAGCAGAGTAATGAAAAACAAACTAAATCTAAGACAGCGTTATGCAGAGTTTATCGCCCTCCCGGGTAAAGAAAAAAGAAAAATAGTGGGCGAGACATTAATAGATAACTCTCTTTATATATTTATGGTACTTGCCATTATTGTTATTGAAGTAATAAGTCCCAGATTTTTGTCGGTGCCCTCCATTGTTAATATTATTTCTCTTTCAGCCGCCAATCTGCCTATAGCACTTGGTATTGCAGGTTGTATCATATTAACAGGTACCGACTTGTCTGCAGGGCGAATTGTAGGTGCCGTTGCCTGTGTGTCTGCTTCCCTTTTGCAGTCAAGCGGATATGCAAATAAAATGTTCCCCGCAATAGGAACTCAGCCTATTCTTTTAGTTCTTTTTATAGCCCTTGCAATAGGTGCCCTTGTAGGGCTGATTAACGGTTTTTGTACCGCGAAATTCAATCTGCATCCTTTTATTGTAACATTGTCAACACAACTTATCGTTTACGGTTTCCTCCTTATGTACCTTATGATTGGCACAAACAACGGTCAGTCTATTTCAGGTCTTGACAGTTCATACACAAATCTTATAACGGGAAGTAAAATAAGTATCGGAAACACGCCAATACCCAATTATGTGTGGTATTCCATTGTGCTGACGGTAATTATATGGTTTGTATGGAACAAAACAAAATTTGGTAAAAATATGTTTGCGGTAGGCTCAAACCCTGATGCCGCCAATGTGTCAGGTGTAAATGTAAAAAGAACAATAATAGCCGTATTTACACTTGCGGGAATTATGTACGGTATAACAGGTTTTATTGAGGCGGCGCGAATAGGCTCTAACAGTGCTGCAACAGGACTTAACTACGAACTTGATGCTATTGCTGCCTGTGTTATTGGCGGTGTGTCCTTTGTAGGCGGTATAGGAAAGATACGAGGCGTAATAATAGGTGTTGTTTTACTTCGTATTATATTTGTAGGTTTGCAGTTTGTAGGAATTGACGCCAATTTGCAGTACGTTATAAAAGGTCTGATTATTCTGATTGCCTGTGCAATAGATATGCGAAAATATCTGGTGAGAAAGTAAAAATGGATAAAAATAAATGTATAATTTATAAAAAAATGAATATTCCTGTAAAATTTTTAAATGTGCTGATAGTGGGCGGAAACGCCGTACTTATTGGGATTTTAGCAATTTTACTAATAAAATAATTACAAAGTGCAAAAATTTTTTGCACTTTTTTTATAAAAAAGTATTGCATATTTATAAATTGTGGTGTATAATAAATCATAATTTAAATTTTGGAGGAATTAAAAATGAAAAAAACAGTAAAATTTTTAGCGTTAGTTCTTGCTATCGCAACAGTATTATCTTTGGCAGCATGTGGTTCTGACAAAAAAGTTGTAACAATTGCAACAAATGCAGAATTCCCTCCCTTCGAATATTTTGAAGGTGAAAAAATGGTTGGTGCAGAAATTGATATGGCTTATGCTCTTGCAGAAAAAATGGGCGTTGAAATCGAAATCACACACATTGACTTTGATGCTGCATTAACAGGTGCTGCAACAGGTAAATACGATATGGCTATTTCAGGTATTACTGCTACAGATGACAGAAGAAAGAATATGAACTTCTCAGATGCATACTACAAAGCATCACAGGCAATCATTGTTACTGCTGACAGCGACATAACAACTGCTGCAGACTTGGCAGACGGTAAGATCGTTTCTTGCCAGGAAGGCACAACAGGCGAACAGTACTTACTTGATAACGACTATATGATTCAGTCATTCAAAACAGGTTCAGAAGCAATCACAGCATTGGTTGCAGGTAAAGTTGATGCAGTTGTAATTGACGATGCAGTTGCAAAAGCACTTTCAGCAGAACAAAACGGCAAAACAAAAGTTTTGGACGAAGCAATGACAAAAGAAGAATATGCAATCGCTATCAAACTTGGTAACGACGAATTTACAGCAGAAGTTAACGAAGCAATCGCTGCACTTAAAGCAGACGGTTCATTAAAAGAAATCTTTGCTAAATACGATTTGGTAATTGACTAATAATTATTAAGAACTAATTGCGGCACAGAACGCTTCTGTGCCGCTTTTGTCGGAAAGGTAAAATTATATGGATTGGTTAACTAATTGGGGCAATAAACTGTACGAAACATTTATTGTTGACGACAGATATTTAACCCTTATAAGCGGTCTTGAGAAAACACTTATAATTACTGTCGGCGCACTTATATTAGGCGTTATTATCGGTACAATAGTTGCGATAATCAAGGTGCTTACAGAGGGTAAAAAATACTGGGGTATTTTAAATACTTTATGCAACATTTACCTTACAGTAATTAGAGGAACACCAGTTGTTGTTCAACTTCTTATTTCCTTCTTTATTATTTTTATTTCTGCAAAAGACGGAACATGGGTTGCAACAATTACCTTTGGTGTTAACTCAGGTGCTTATGTTGCAGAAATTATACGTTCAGGTATTATGTCTATTGACAAAGGGCAGACAGAGGCAAGCCGGCAGAAGCCTTGGGCTTAACTATGTGCAAACAATGTGGTATATCATTCTGCCGCAGGCATTTAAAAACATTTTACCTGCAATAGGTAACGAAATGATTGCTCTTTTGAAAGAAACATCTGTAGCAGGTTATGTTGCGGTTGTTGACCTTACAAAAGCAGGTAATCAGATTAAAAACACTACATACGACCAGGTAAACCCCATACTTTTGGTTGCTTTGGTTTATCTTATTCTGGTAATTATAATGACAAAACTGTTGTCTGTTATGGAAAGGAGGTTAAGACGCAGTGATATTCGTTGAAAATCTTGAGAAAAAATTTGGTGATTTGGAAGTATTAAAAGGTATTAACGAGCATATTTCAGTTGGTGAAGTTATTGCAGTTATCGGTCCTTCAGGCTCGGGTAAAAGTACTTTCCTTCGTTGCCTTAACTTACTTGAAGAGCCCACAGGCGGTACTATCACAATTGACGGTGAAGAAATCACAGGCGGAAAAATCAATATTAACCGCATAAGAGAAAAAATGGGTATGGTGTTCCAGCAGTTTAATCTGTTCCCCCACATGACCGTTCTGGAGAACCTGACCTGCGCACCGATGATGCTGAAGAAGGTTCCCAAGGAGGAGGCTGAGGCCAAGGCGCTGGATCTATTGGGCCGTGTGGGT
>CALDNB010000086.1 GCA_937914775.1 uncultured Clostridia bacterium | reverse complement strand
TGTCCCGAAATACAGCCTTGCAGAATGTAAGTCAAGAGGTGCAACATATCAGGTTGCCATGAGAGCTACCGCTACTCTCTGCAACAAGGAAACAGGTGCTGTAAGCGAAAGTGAAATCTTTATGGGTGACTTCCCGCTAATGACTGACCAAGGCACATTTATCATCAACGGTGCCGAGCGTGCCATTGTTAGCCAACTTGTACGTTCACCTGGTATTTATTATGCTATGCAACACGACAAAACAGGTAAAGAACTGTTTTCAAATACTGTTATTCCAAACCGCGGTGCTTGGCTTGAATATGAAACAGAGCCAAACGATGTAGTTAATGTAAGAATAGACAGAACAAGAAAAATTCCTGTTACTGTTTTAATCCGTGCTTTGGGACTTGGTACTGATGGTGAGATTATCGAATTTTTCGGTGACGACCAGCAGATTTTGGCAACCCTTGAAAAAGACGGAACCAAATCTTACGACGAAGGTTTGCTTGAAATCTACAGAAAACTTCGTCCGGGCGAACCTCCCACGGTTGAAAGTGCGGAAACGCTTATTAACTCTTTGTTCTTTGACTGCAGACGTTACGACCTTGCAAAAGTAGGAAGATATAAATTCAACAAAAAACTTGCTATGGGACCGAGACTTACAGGTCTTACTGTTGCAGAAGACGTAATTTCTCCCGTAACAGGTGAAGTTCTTGCAAAAGCAGGAGATAAATTAACTGAAGAACACGCTATGATTATTGAGTCAAACGACGTTAACAGAGTATTGGTTGACGTTGAGGGAACAAAAGTGTTCGTTATCGGCAACAACATGGTTAACCTTGAAAACTATGTTGACTTTGATGTAAAAGAACTTGGTATAAAAGAAAAGGTATATCTTCCCGTACTTAAAAAGATACTGGAAGATAACAAAACAGAAGAAGAAATAAAAGAAGCAATCACAGACGAGATTGATGAACTTATTCCTAAATATATAAGACCTGACGATATTTTAGCGTCAGTTAACTATCATCTTGATTTGGCATACAAAATCGGTGAAACAGACGATATCGACCATCTTGGCAACAGAAGACTAAGATGCGTAGGTGAACTTTTGCAAAATCAGTTCAGAATCGGTTTGTCAAGAATGGAAAGAGTAGTAAGAGAAAGAATGACTATCCAGGATCTGGATGTTGTTACACCTCAGTCTCTTATCAATATAAGACCTGTTGCATCTGCAATCAAAGAATTCTTTGGTTCATCACAGTTGTCACAGTTTATGGACCAGACCAACCCTCTTGCTGAGTTGACTCACAAAAGACGTCTTTCAGCATTA
>CALDNB010000085.1 GCA_937914775.1 uncultured Clostridia bacterium | reverse complement strand
TTATGCGCTAAAAATGGTGTTTTAAGACGATTTATCCCTATGCGAAGACGCCGAAACAGCGTACTTCTTTTATGCAAATATTATAAAACTTATAGCCATAATTATCATACCTGTAATAAGTCCGTAAATGGACAAATGATGGTGACCGTATTCTCGTGCCGACGGCAAAAGTTCGTCAACAGAAATATAAACCATAATTCCCGCTACTGCCGAAAACATAATACTGTTTAAAGTTTCACTGTAAAAGGGCATAAGAATTAAATATGCAACTATTGCGCCAAGAGGCTCAGAAAGACCAGAAACAAAAGAATAGATAAATGCTTTTTTTCTGGACCCTGTTGCATAATAAACAGGGACAGACACCGCGATACCCTCAGGTATGTTGTGAATTGCAATAGCAAGAACAACGGGCAATGCCAGTAACGGGGACTGTGTGGCAGAAACAAATGTCGCTATACCCTCTGGGAAATTGTGCACCGCAATAGCGAGTGCAGTAAATATTCCCATTCTCATTAAATGATTTTTATCTGTTACATTATCTTTAATATCTTCAACAGATTTTGTTTCATGAGGATTTTTTTCCTCAGGCAAAAATCTGTCAATTAACGCTATAAGAAGCATTCCGCAAAAGAAACTGACTGCAGTAATAACAGACGCTATTCTTGGACTGTAAATTAAAGAAAGGGCATTTTGAGCATCAGGATACAATTCCACCAATGATATAAAAATCATTACACCTGCAGATAAACCCAAAGTATATGACAAAAATTTCGTATTTGTTTTTTTACTGAAAAATGCAATTACACTTCCGATACCAGTTGAAAGTCCTGCAACCAAAGTAAAAACAAAGGCTGTTAACAAGTTACTCATACTGCACCTCAGAATTCATTTAATATAGGCTTAAATCCGTCTAACCAGTCACCCTCAAACAATTCAATCATACCTGCATCACAGGCAGAGGCAAGTTTCGGCTGCATAGGAATTTTACCAATAACATTAAGGTTATGTTTATTTGCAATGTCTTCTATATGACTGTCACCAAAAACTTTTATTTGCTTATTACAGTCAGGACATTCAACATAACTCATATTTTCAACAATACCAAGTATGGGAATATTCATCATATTCGCCATCTTTACTGCTTTTTCAACTATCATTGAGACAAGTTCCTGAGGCGAAGTAACAATTACTATTCCGTCAACAGGAATTGACTGAAATACTGTCAGCGGAACATCGCCGGTGCCGGGAGGCATATCGATAAACATTACATCTACGTCTTCCCATATAACGTCTGTCCAGAACTGTTTAACAGTACCTGCAATAATGGGTCCACGCCAAACTACAGGGTCAGTATCATTTTCTAAAAGTAAATTTAAAGACATTAACTGAATTCCTGTTTTTGTTTTGGAGGGCAGTAAGCCGAATTCGTTACCTTTAGCCCGTCCGCTTATACCAAAAATTTTCGGAATAGACGGTCCTGTTATATCTGCATCTAAAATTGCAGTATTAAAGCCCTCTCGTTGTGAGATTACAGATAAAAGTGAAGTAACCAGTGATTTACCTACTCCGCCCTTACCGCTTACAACGCCGATAACTTTTTTAATACTGGACATATTATGTGGTTTTTCATACATATTTTCAGCAGTTCTTTCTCCACAATCTTTACTGCATTGTTCACAATTTCCATTACAATTTGTGCTCATTATAATCACTCCTCGGCATATATTGTACCACTTTGTTATTTTAGTGTCAAGAAAAAGAGAGGGTATATTTTACCCTCTCTTCAAAATTACAATATAAGACATATTAAGCCGCCGCTACCCTCGTTAATTATACGTTGCAGAGTTTCCTGAAGTTTCATCTGAGCATCGTCAGGCATTCTTGACAATTTATTGTGAAGTCCCTCGTTAACAAGTTCGCTTAACGATTTACCAAAAATATTACTTTGCCATATTTTTGACGGGTCATCATCAAAGTCTGTGAGCAAATAATGAACAAGTTCTTCCGACTGCTTTTCAGTACCAACAACGGGACTTACTTCTGTCTCTATATCCGCTCTTATTAAATGAAGGGACGGTGCACTCGCTTTAAGCCTTACACCGTATCTACTGCCCTGCTTAACAATTTCAGGCTCTTCAAGTGTAAGTTGGTCAATTGACGGATAAATTACGCCATATCCCTTTTGATTTACTGCCTGAAGTGCAGGGGAAATCTTGTCATACTCTTTCTTTACCGCACCCATTTCTGCCAGAATTTTCATTAATTCACATTCGTCTTTAACATCAAAACCGCTTACTTCTGACAGTTCTTTATAATATATGTCCCTTACAACATTGGCGTTAATAAAGACATTGCCCTCGCCAAGTTCAATTTTATCTACATTTGCACTTTCAATGTTTTCGTTGTTTAAAATACAATCAATCATACTTTGAGCTTCACGGACATTTGAAATATCATCGCAGGATTTTTTTACAGTATCAAGTAAATTACATCTAAGGGGATGGTTGTCTTTTAAAGCATTAACCCAGGAGGGCAAAACAACTGTAACTTCACGTACGGGGAACTCATATAAAACCGATTTAATTATATTATTTACGTCGTTCTCGCACATATTATTGCAATTCACAGGAATTACTGAACAATTGTATTTTTCACTAAGTTCATTTGATAAGGAAATGCAGTTGTCACTATTAGGATACATAGAATTTAAAATAACAATAAAGGGCTTGTTTATTGCCTTTAATTCCCCTATTACTCTTTCCTCCGCCTGTATGTAGTCACTTCTGTCAAGGTCGGTAACAGTTCCGTCTGTAGTTACAACAACGCCTATATTGGAATGTTCAGTTATAACTTTTTTTGTTCCGATTTCTGCCGCTTCCTCAAATGGGATTTCATATTCAAACCATGGTGTAGAAACCATTCTTGGCATTTCAGCCTCATAGTACCCGTTTGCATTTGGTACTACATACCCAACACAGTCAATTAGTCTAACATTCATTTTTGCATTGTTGTCAAGAGTAATTTCTACCGCTTCGTTCGGTATGAATTTTGGCTCTGTAGTCATAATCGTTCTTCCCTGAGCACTTTGAGGCAACTCGTCAATTGCCCGTTCTCTTTTGAACTCGTTTTCAATATTTGGAATTACCAACAAGTCCATAAACTTTTTTATGAATGTACTTTTTCCTGTCCTTACAGGTCCTACAACACCGATATAAATATCTCCGTCAGTACGGGTTGCTATATCGTTATAAATATCCATACTATCCACTCCCATATATAGTTTGTATATATATATGACAGAAACGGATAAGTTATGCAAGAATTAATTACCCAAAACCATTTGTTTTAATTTATCGGTAATTAATTGTGGATTTTTAATTGCATCCTGTCTTTCCTGTTCGCTTAACATTCCGATTACTTCGTCCTCATTTTGGGGAACATTCGGTGTTTTTTCTTTCAGCAGTTGTAAAATTTTGTCTTTTGGAAGACCGCCGTTTTTAGGCAACAGTTCAAGATACATTTCAAAAGAAATATGATTGTTGTTAAGCAGTTGGTCAAGACTTTCTATTGTTGCAAGTTCACTCCATCTGGTAGATGGACCAACATCAATCTTAACTGACAACAGCATTTTCTTTAAAACATCAGCATCAATTTTTGATACTTTATTGTCTTTTTTTACCGACAACAGTTCTTTGCTGCAATATGCCCTTATAATGTCAGCCCAGATTAACGCAACATCTTCTACATAATTGTAAAATCTTCTTCTTACACTTTCCAGAGGCTGTGCCGCCTGTTCCATTACTGCCTGTATTGCCTTACCACTTGCTGTTTCAGGGTTTATTGCGCCCAGTGCTCCGTCATTAGCACCCATTAACTCTTTTGTAAGGGCAATTGTTCGTTCAAACATACCAAATGCGTCGTTTGACACACTTGCAGGTGTAATATAATCAATTATACTGTTAATTGGCTTATCAGAGCCGTTAACACCAATTGCAACTCCAATCTGATTTGACGGATTGTCAACAAGATTTTCATCATAAACCATTTTTGGAAATGCTGTGTACATAGTTGACAGCATAACCATTGCAGCAATTTTATTAATATACAACTGATTTGGAATAAGACCAGTCACGTCACTTGCACCGTGAAAACAATTTTTTCTTGTGTCCCAGTTAAGCATAGCAATCGGATAAAGTTCGCAACCGGTATCTTTATCATCACAAACAACTATATCTTTAGTGCTTTTTGTAAAATGAACAGTATTTGTTGTCTTATCTTTCCACAGTTTCAATAAAACAGTACACATATTACTGTCTTCCTGTTCAATTTTACCCAAGGCACCTGCTGAATGTTCTGTATCATCATCAGATGCTATTGACATGACAAGTTCTTTTTTTACGCCGTTTTTAAGGGCTTCCTCCCGTACGCTGTCAACAGTTCTTCTGAACGCAATAATAATGTAGTCCTGCTGCTGAATGTTAGCATAGTTGGGATTAGACGGATAAACATTTGTATTATCAATAAGTTCAAGTTCTATTTTGTCTTTCGCATCATCATAATAGAAATACGCAAAACCATCACCCGAAATTGCGCTGTCTTTTAATAGTTCTTCATTGTGAAAGTCCATTTTAAGTTGTTCCCAGATTTGCTCAGCCTTGTCAGTTAATAATTCGCAAACATTGTTCATTTTATCACTGTTTTTTTCATTATAGTTATCAGCAGAGTATCTTATTTTAATGTTGTTTTGCATAACAGCGCTTACTTTGTATCTTATGACTGGCTTGATAATGTTAAAAACAGGGGTCGGCAACCCTTCTGATTTAACGCCATGCCATTGGTCACCTTGAAAAAATCTGTTGTTATCCTCTACTTCTTTGTATAGATTAATTCGTGTTTTAAAATCTACACCTTTTTCATACAACGCCCAGTCATTTGTAAATTCCATCAGTTATTCACCTCCGTATTATAATTTAAAATGTTTTTTATGCCTTTTTGAAATTTATCAATTTCATTTTCTTTTTTCTTTTTGACAGGCATTAAGGAAATCTTTTCACATCTGCAGGTTTTTTGACCGTCAAGAACTCCCAGCCTGTAAACAATTATTGTTAAAGCAATTGCAAAAATTACATATAACATTTATCTTTCTCCTTTCAAAATCCTAAATAGTCTGAATAATCGTCATTTGATTTTTTACTAAAAAATTCAAAATCGTGTTTCTTTTTCTGTTTTTCTGTTCTTATAAAAGAACTGTGATTACATAAAGCATATCTTACCGCATCTATTGTATGGTTGTTTTTATCAGGATACTCCGCCTTTAAACCTCCGTACAAATCTCTTTCCAATTCATATAAAACAAATTCTTTCGCAGCGTTTGGACAACGTTTCGGGTCAATTACTATTTCTTTTAAATCCCTTAATTTTGTTATTCCGTAATTAACACTTCCCGCACCTTTAACAGCAGGTAAAACTCTTATCTTACGCCGCGACAGTTCGTAAATACTTCTTGGTTCAGCACTGTCGGCATATACAATTTCATTATACGTATTCTCGTCTTTTATTACCTTGGACAAGGTATCAAAACCTGCGCCAACCTTATAGTATTCGTTAAATATATATAATTTTCCGTTGTGCAGGTAACAGCAAATGTATGCACACGGGTCAGCACTAAAGCCAAAATCAAGACCTCTATATACTCTGTCAAAGTTATCAATTTCAGAATCATTAATTTCGCGAAGAACTACGTTTTTAAATACTTCTCCGCCTGTGCCTACCACTTCACCTAAGTATTCGTGATTATAACTTTCCTCGTTAGTTTCTTTTAAATACCGTGCCTCCTCAATAAACTGAGTACCCAGCCAGTCTTTTGGAACATTTAAGTAATTACTCTTATGAATTAACCTGTCTTTTCGTTCAATCATACTTTCAACGTTAATCCAGTTAGTCTGACTTCTTGGCGGATTGTATGTATAAAATACCTTTTGACCGCTGCCGCCACGCATTATTGACTGAAGTATTTTTCGTATTTCAGGCATACCATAGAACTGGTCTGCCTCTTCAAACCATATATACTTAAAATATCCTTTTTTGAGTTTAATTGACTTTGATTTACTGGGGTCATCAACACCGCGAAACATTACGTATTGATTTGTAGGCAGATATGTAAGTTTTAACGGTGACAAACTTACAGACCAGTAATCACTCACCTTAAGGATATCAATTGCCCATAGAAGTTGATTAAAAACACTGTCTTTTAAATCTGCACCAATTTTTCTGAAGCATATAGCCCCTGTATCCTGATACTTCATAATTCCAAGAATTATTTCAATACTTACAAAACTTGATTTAGTACTGCCTCTGCCGCCTTTTAAAAAGTAATGAGTGTGTTTGTCTTTTGCTATATCTCTGTGCACCTCATAAAACTGGGGTGCAATGATACTTTTAAGACTAACATCAGATGTCATCTTTAATCACTACCCTGTCGATTTTACTTTCGCTTTCTGCTTTGTTGTAACCACAAATTGAATTTAACTCCTTGATACTATTAAGTGCCGCAGTTGCAGCCTTTTGGTCAATTGACGAAGTACCGTCGGTTAAAGATTCAATAGCAGCGTTTTTGATGTTAATTAAATCATCAATCGCTTTGTTTTTACTCCAAGTTTTTGCCAAATTATTACCTCCTGATTATTTTAATGGGAATTTTGTGCTTTTCACAAAACTCTACTTCAAAACCGAAAGAGTTTTCCATATCTCCTATTACCCACATTTCGTCGCACATATCCAGAAGTGTCAGGCTATTTTCCAAAAACTCCTCGTTTTTCAAATGGGAAAATGCAATAAACGGACTTAAAATACAGCAGTCATAATACTTTAGTGCCAGTTTTCTTACTATACTTCCCGCTTTTTTTGAAATTTTATTGTTTGTTGAAACATAAACTATCTTTTCGCACATCATTTCACCTCCTCGTTTTCTAATTTAGCACAAAAAAAACGACAGTGCGCGACATCTTTTAGTCGTGCACTGCCGAAACAGTTTTTAAATATTACAGAGATTCGATAACTTCGTTGTTCAGTTCAACTTTTGCTTCACTTCTCCATTGGTCTAGCATTACGCTGTATTTTACAGATTTAATCTGCGCCTGTAGTTGTTCTTTGTGTGTCTCAAATGTTTCCTTGTCGTTATCATATCTCTTAATTATGTGGTATCCGTAAGCAGTTTCAACAGGGTCACTTATTTCACCAATCTTAAGAGAAAGAGATGTTGCTTCAAATTCCGCAATCATACCGCCTGTAGTACCCAAAATAAATCCTTTACCAAGGTAATAACCCTCAGGCTGCGACTGAGAACCCGGGTCCTCTGACAAGTCATTTACCATTTTGTCAAAGTCTTCACCCGCTTTTGCTCTTTTTAAATAATCATAAGCAAGTGCCTGTTTTTGGGCAAATACGTCGCCCGAAACAGCGTTCATATCATCGTCAACAGTCTTTACAAGAATGTGTTTAACGTGAGCAACATTTTCTTCATAATATTTAAATAATTCGTCATCGGATACATCAGGTACAATTTTTTCAATAAGTTTAGCGGAAAGCAAAGAATATTCAATGAATTCTCTGTAAACTTTATCAGTTAAACCCTGTTCAAGAAGCCATAGTTCATAATCCGCCTCTGAACCAATGCTGTTCTTCATAGATTCAATCTGTGACTCTAATTTATCCTTATCAACCTGAGTGATAGAAAGCCCGTTTTCTTTCGCCTTTTGTTTTACAATAATAGAAACTGCAAGTTCATTAACTGCTTCCTCTCTTACAATGTCAACAAGTTTTTTTCCCTCAAGTTCTACTGTCTCCCAATCTTCGCCGTAAGTATTTACACCTAATTGTTTTTCAATCTGTGTAACGTAGAAATTATATGTGTCAGCATCAAAAGAGACGCCGTTAACACTTCCCACCTTAGTTGAAGAACAGCCGGACAATATTGTCACAATCAACAATACTGAAAGAAAACTGCAAATAATTCTTTTCATAATTTTTTTCTCCTTATTTCTAAAATTTTGGTTACAAAAATACTGAAAGCGAAGTCGTAAACTACATAAGCAAAATTGGCAATCAATATTATCATAGGTACTGCAAAATTTATTTCAACATTTATAAAGCACGTAATCACAAAATATGTAACCACGGCGTAAATGTTAAAAACAATAAATTTGACTATCCACATAAGATACGTCTTTTTGATTTTTTCAAGGAAAAGTTTTGCTACAGGATAATTCCCAAAAAATAATATAAACAAAAGGGGAATTACCTTGTTCGGTAAAAGCATCAAACCGAGTATTGATACTGCCAAAAAAGCAATTATTGAAAACTTAATATTAATTAAAGCAACACAAAGTCCGATACAAAATGAACTTAGACACATCATTGCAATTTTTCCGCTGGGAACAACATTGCAAAGATATAAAAACAACAGTGATAAAGCACATAACAGACCACCCGTTGCAATTTTTTGTGACTTCATACAAACTCTCCTAACAACAAGAAATCAAATCTCCGCCCATCATTTCACAGCAACAGTCAGCACAAATTAAATTTGAGCAGCAGTTACAAGCAGAATCGTTACTAACACCACCATACGTTCTGTAGGCATTTGTCTGATTCATAATTGAATTAAGAGCATTTCTGTACTCCATATTATTGGGGTCCATATTAACTGCAGTATTTAAAAAACTTCGCCCGTTGTCATACCAGCCTTTTTTCAGGGATATAATACCCATTAAATAGTACCATTCGGCATTTCTGTCAGAAATCTCATTAAGCATTCTTTCTGCCTGAAAAATATTTCCCGAATTAATGTGAGCACGAATAGTTGCAAAATTGGCAGTACTTGTATTGGACTTTTTGCTAAACCCATGTCTTTCAAGGTAATCATAGGCTTCGTTAATTTCTTTTAGTTTTTCTGCTGCCAGATCTGCTAACGGATTATTAGCATAAGCGTCAGGATGATACTTTTTAACAAGTTCTCTATATGCAGATTTAATTTGCTCTTCAGAAGCGTTTTCGCTTACGCCTAATACTTCATAAGGATTTCTCATTGTTATTTCCTTTCAACACTGTATATAATCTTTGTTTAAGTCCTAAATATATTATATTATCAAGAAGTTCTTTATTATTTAAAATTTTAAGTTCTTCGTACGCCTTTGCGCTCTGAGAAAGTGTAAACAATATGGAGTCCTCGGCATACTTTAGTGCCTCATTCTTATTATCTCCGAATTTTGCAATAAAGGGATTGTAATTTTTGCTTTTTAAATCTTTGTCGTAATCATCAATGGCATCAATTAAATAAATATATCTGCCAAGGTCGTATCCCAAATTTTCAAGATTGTCATTGCCAAAAAATATATCTTTCATAATCAGTGCAAAATAATGTGACGCCTTGTCTATATCATCAGTATTTGATTTTTCAATACGTGACAGTTCACTTAAATTTTCCTTAATAGACTGATTTAAATAAACCTGCCTCTTCCCTGCTTTTTTTGCAGGTAATACGTAAATTAAATATAAAAACATAGACTTAACTGAAAAAGAATCTTTAATGTCATCTAAAATTTTATGATATGATAACAGCACGTTTACATCTGCTGCATACTTTAAAGCATCGCAGTTAATAACTACGGGGTGTTTTTTACCAAGACGTTTTAAACAACCACGATTTTCCGTAGTTGTATTATCCGATACCATTGAGTCCAAGACCAGTGCAAGAAAAGTCAAATCATAACTAAGCCCAAGCCTCATAATGTGGTTATAGCGTTTACCTAAAGTATGACATACACCGCAGTAGTAAGCCTTGTATTTTGTATAATCTTTAATTTTTAACTCGTCTTTACAAACAGTTATATATCCGAACACTATAAACACCTGCCAATATTATACACTAATCTTCGATTTTTTTCAAGTCTTTATATAGTTGTAACAAACTTTTTACATTTGACAGTATTTCGTTCTTTTTTACCTTTAATGTAAGATAAGGCTTGTTAACGGGAGAGTACATTAATGCTCTTCCAAACTTCTCGCAAAGTTTACCTATATTTTCAAAATCGTTGCCGTATTCTTTGTCAAATACTAAAACAACCTTGTCGTCTTTTTGGGTAATATCGGTAATTCCAAGAACTGCTCCCATACTTCTGATGTAGGAAATGTCAATAAGATTTGAAACAGATAACGGTACTTCACCATACCTGTCTTCAATTTCTTCGTAAACGTCATAACAGTCCTGCTGATTAACAATTCCCGCAATACGTTTGTATATTTCGATTCTGTAGTTCTCGCCCTTTATATAATTATCAGGGATATAAGCATCAACAGACAAAGATACAGTAGTTTGTATTTCCTCTTTTACCTGTTCACCCTTAACCTCTCTTACCGCTTCTCCAAGAAGTTTGCAGTACATATCGTAACCAACAGCA
>CALDNB010000084.1 GCA_937914775.1 uncultured Clostridia bacterium | reverse complement strand
TTTTCCCTATATATCCTTCATATTTTTTCTTTAAAGCTTCTATATTCCCATCATTATCTGTTACTACTATGGTTTCTTTTTCTATTTTGTCAGCAATTTTTAAAAATCTTAAAAATGTCGTACCTACTGATATAACATCAATTTCATCCTCTATTGGTAATCTTTTATATTTATCTTTATATGCTTTTTGAATTACTAATTCATCTGCATCACCTTCTACTAAAATTGCTTTTTTACAAAGCAAAAATCTTAATGTATCGTATCCTGGCTTTTTGGCAAAGAATTTTTGAGTATTACAGTCTAAATCTAAAAATTTCATAATTTTCATATTTTCAAGTAATTGAATCTTATTTAAGCCTAATTTATTTGCTACAAAACTACTATGCGTAGTAATAAAAAATTGTTTTTCACTTTCTACTTCCTCGATTTCTCTCAATAATCTATTAAGTCTAGAAAAAGTCAAATGATTTTCTGGTTCTTCAAGTAAAATAATTCCTGCTTTCTCTGCCTTCTTATTATTCAAAGATAATTCTATTTTTAAAGTCGCTTGTTCTCCTTTACCTACATTTTCAAATGGGATAGAATTAATTTTTGTAATTATTGCTTTTTCCCACTCACTTTTGTTAAGCATTTCTACATCCATCTGTATTTTATCACCCATTAAATGTGTTTCTTCATTTAATCTTCCATTCACTTTTACCATTGTGTCGCTATTTATAAAATCATTTCTTACTTTTCTATACGTTTGAGATATATCTATAATCTCACTTTCTTCAAGTTTTTCTTTTATAATTTTCGAAATGCAACTATCTGAGCTATTTCGCAAATTCGAATCCGAAGTATCAATTAAAACAGATTTTATCGGTATTGCCCTTGTTGTCATCTCATCATCTATATTTGCAGAACAATGCCATGCCGCACTATAGTATTCTATTGGAAGTGTTGTTATTTCACCTTTCGCCAAAAACTCTTTATATTCTTTGTCAAATTTTGAATCAAATCTTATAGAAAAATTCACTGTAGCTTTCTCTTCATTATCTGAATTATTAATTCCAAGTAATTCAGGAGCATTATCAAGAAAAATTTCTATATTTAATTTAGGTAATGGAGTAGATGCATCTTTATTTACCTTTTCAATATATTCTTTTATTTTTGGGAGCATATCCCAGGGGTAAACTGAATTTTCAAACAGCGGTTTTAAAAAGTCGTTTTCGCAAACATACAGTTCCGAAGTTTTTACTTTTTTATTCAACTGCATAGCCCCCTTCAACTATTTTGTCTGCAATTCTGTGGGCGTAGGCAATACAATTTTTCTCGTCCTCGCACTCTACCATTACGCGTACTACAGGCTCTGTACCGCTTGCTCTTAACAGCACTCTTCCCTTTTTATCAATTAATTTTTCAATTTCAGCAAGTTCTTTTAAAACGCCCTCGTCGTCCATTGCTTCTGCCTTATCCCTTACTCTGACATTTTTGGTATATTGAGGATAAAGGACAACAGGCTCTGCAAGTTTTGAAAGGGTGGTCTTTCTGTCGCAAACTTCCTCTGTTATCATAACGGCAGTTAAAAGACCGTCTCCTGTTGTGGCATATTTTTTAAGAATAATGTGCCCTGACTGTTCACCGCCCAATGTATAGTCATTTTCCTGCATACATTCGTAAACAAATCTGTCCCCTACAGTTGTCTGGGCACATTTTATTCCTATATCCTCTAACGACTTTATAAGTCCACTGTTGGACATTACTGTAGCCACAATGGTATCGTCATTTAAAGTACCACGTGCTTTTAAGCGCTGACCTAAAATGTAAAGCATTGCATCGCCGTCAACCACTTTTCCGTTTTCGTCAACTGCAATACATCTGTCACAGTCACCGTCAAAGGCAAAGCCCATATCAAGGTGCTGTTCTTTTACCAGTTTCTGAAGATTTTCTATATGTGTTGACCCGCAGTTTTCGTTAACGTTAAGTCCGTTTGGCTGTGCCCCTACTACTGTTGTCTGAGCACCAAGAGCACCGAAAAGGGCTCTTGCCAGGGACCACGATGCACCGTTTGCACAGTCAAGACCGATTTTTAAGTTTTTATAAGAATGAGATGCAACAGAAATAAGGTAGCCGAGATATCTGTTTCTGCCTGACACATAATCCACAATTTCCCCTATTCTGTCTTTATGTGCAAGGGGCAGGTCTGTACCTGTTACGCCTAATGATACCAAATCCCCGTCAATATATGCTTCTATAAGTGCAGTTGTTTTGTCATCTAACTTTTCACCGTACTTGTTTATTACTTTTATTCCGTTATCGTAATAAATGTTATGTGACGCAGTAATCATAATACCGCAGTCAAATTCGTCCTGCCTTGTTACATAAGAAACGCTTGGGGTAGTTGTAACGTGAAGAAGATACGCGTCTGCACCTGATGCGGTAATACCTGCAACGATTGAATATTCAAGCATATAACTTGAACGGCGGGGGTCTTTTCCCACTACAATTTT
>CALDNB010000083.1 GCA_937914775.1 uncultured Clostridia bacterium | reverse complement strand
GTATGTTCAGGGCTTGTGTAATGCTGCTTGAACATATTGGTTATACTGATATTGCAAAGAAACTTGAAACTGCACTTGATATTTGTATGTATCAGGAAAAGAAATTTGTAATTACCGGAAGAGATACCGGTTGCACAGGCGCAGAATTTTCACAGTATGTTATGGATACAATAAAATCATTATAATAAAGGTATGTTATGACAAATTTGGGTTTATCAAAAATACTTGACAATTCTTTTGAATTTAAAGAAATAATTGATTGTATTAAAGACAAGGTGCTGCCCGTAAACGTAAGCGGGGTTGCGGAATTTTCTGTTTCGCACCTTGTTTTTTCTGTATGCAAAAAATTAGGTAAAACCGCACTTGTTGTAACAGATAACGAAGCATCTGCCAATAAAATCTGCGACGATTTGCAGGTCTTTTATAAAAATGTTATGGTATTTCCTCATAAGGACCTGATATTTTATAACATTGAAGCCGTTGCTAATGATATAACGGCAAAAAGACTGTCAGTACTTCATTCAATTGTAAATAGTACCTGCGATGTTGTGGTTGCATCAGTTGACGCACTTTTGTCACCTACTGCAGATATAAAAAAGTATATTTCCAATGTTTTCGAATTTAATTTCAACAATACTTATGATACAAGCGAAATAATATCTAAATTTGTGTTGCTTGGCTATACAAGAGAGGAAATGGTTGAGGGCAAGGGACAGTTTTCTGTTCGTGGAGATATTATAGACTTTTTCCCGCCGTACAGTGAAAATCCTTACAGAGTAGAACTTGCCTTTGATGAAGTTGATTCTATAAGAACATTTGACGCTTCATCTCAGCGCTCTTTGGATAAATTCGATACTGCTTTTGTTACACCTGCAACTGAAAATATATTGTCAAATGATGATTTAAAGAAGTTGGTTGACGATTTGAAAGAGTATCTTAATACAGAAGATGACGTTTTAAGACACAATTTACAAGAAGACATTGACAGACTGGAAAATGGTGTAAAACTATACAGTATTGACAAATATCTTCCTTTGATTTATGAAAAAACACCCTGTCTGCTTGATTATATTTCTAAAGACAGTTTGGTATTTCTGGCTGAGCCAACAAAAATAGGAGATACTGCCAACACAGAGCAAATGCTGTTTTATGACAACATTACGTCATTTGTAGATAAAGGCATTATTCCGCAGTTTGATAACTACAGGTGGAGAACTGATTTTGACGATTTGTTAGATGAGATTAAGGGTTATGACATTCTGGGACTTTTTGCAATTTCAAGAAATTGTCCTTACTATAAGCCTAAAAAACTTTTGACCTTAACCACAACGGCACAAGCATCTTTCCGTGGTAAAATCGAATTTTTTATTGACACGGTTAAATCCTATAAAAATCAGGGTTATGCAACCACTGTTCTTGCAGGTAACGAAGCAAAAGCAAAAAATATAGTAACTTCATTAAACGATTTTGGCATTGACGCAATTTACAAAGAGGAAATCTTAACACCGCCTGAGGCAAGACAAATATTTGTAACTACAGGTGTAATCAGTAAAGGTTTTGAGTACCCGCTTATTAAGCAGGTAATTCTGTCGGACAGAGAATTCTTCGGTACAGACAGAAAGAAAAAGAGATATAAAACCAACCAGAATCAGGAAAGAATAAAGAGTTTTACAGACCTTTCTGTTGGTGACTTTGTTGTTCACCAAAGTCACGGTATTGGCAGATTTGAAGGCATAGTTAAAATGGAGGTTGACGGTGCCAAGTCTGACTACTTAAAGGTATCCTTTAAAGACGGCGATTGCCTTTATGTACCCACTAACCAGTTAAGTTTAATATACAAGTATATCGGCAAAGACGGAGCACATATAAAACTTAATAAACTGGGAGGAAACGCCTGGGCACTTACTAAACAGAAAGTTAAGAAAAACTGTGAGGAAATGGCTTCTAAGTTAATTGAACTGTATGCCCAAAGACAAGAAATAGAGGGAATTAAGTTTTCAAAGAATACAGAATGGCATAAAGACTTT
Organism: uncultured Clostridia bacterium; assembly: GCA_937914775.1. Taxonomy (GTDB): domain Bacteria; phylum Bacillota; class Clostridia; order Monoglobales; family Firm-18; genus RGIG1864. The sequence continues at coordinate 1,473 of CALDNB010000083.1, read as the reverse complement.
GCAGCAACTTTCCAGTACGAGGAAACAGATGACCAGATACGCGCTATTGAAGAAGTTGAACAGGATATGGAAAAATCACGTCCTATGGACAGACTTCTTTGTGGTGACGTTGGATACGGCAAGACTGAAATAGCCCTTCGCGCGGCGTTTAAAGCGGTTTCTGACGGCTATCAGGTGGCATATCTTGTACCAACGACAATTTTAGCAAGTCAGCATTACAATACTTTTTGTCAGCGAATGAAAGATTTTCCTGTCAAAGTTGAAATGTTATCGAGATTTCGTTCGAAAAAAGAGCAGCAACAAACTGTTAAAAATATTGAAAACGGTATGGCTGATATTGTAATAGGCACTCACAGAATTATACAAAAAGACATAAAATTTAAAAAGTTAGGGCTTTTAATTATAGATGAGGAACAACGTTTCGGCGTGGCACACAAGGAAACATTAAAAGAACTTAAAAAGAATGTTGATGTATTAACTTTGTCTGCAACGCCAATTCCCAGAACACTTCATATGAGTATGGTTGGTATTCGTGATATGAGTGTGCTTGAAAATCCGCCAAAGGACAGATATCCTGTTTCCACGTATGTACTGGAATATAATTTTGATATTGTAAAAGATGCAATATTAAAGGAAATAGCACGTGGCGGACAGGTGTATTATCTCCACAACAAGGTTGAATCAATAGAACTTATTGCAAACAAAATCCGTTCATTTGCCCCTGACATTAATGTTGCAGTTGCACACGGAAAAATGACTGAAACACAACTTGAAAATATTATGCAGCAGGTACTTGAGCAGGAGGTTGACGTTTTAGTTTGCACTACAATCATTGAAACTGGACTTGATATACCAAATGTTAACACCATTATTGTTGAAGACGCAGACAGAATGGGTCTATCCCAGTTATATCAGTTAAGAGGCAGAGTAGGGCGTTCAAACAAACTTGCTTACGCATATCTTATGTATAAAAAAGGTGCACAACTGTCAGAGATTGCAGAAAAACGATTAAGGGCAATAAGAGAGTTTACTGAATTTGGAAGCGGTTTTAAAATTGCTTTACGTGATTTGGAAATAAGAGGTGCAGGAAATGTCGTGGGTGCACAGCAACACGGACACATGGAAGACGTTGGTTACGATATGTACCTTAAGCTTTTAGGCGATGCCGTTAAAGAGGAAAAAGGCGAGCTTCCCACACACCGCGAAGACTCAGACTGCCTTGTGGACATCTCCCTTGCCGCACATATTCCCGAAAGCTATATTGAAAGCCTCACCCTCAGACTTGATGTGTATAAGCTTATTGCAGACATCCGCACAAAGGAAGATGCCGAGGATGTTATTGACGAGCTTATTGACCGATTCGGCGATATTCCAAAGTCTGTTATGGGTCTTATAGAAATTGCCTTAATCCGCAACAAGGCAGCTGATATGGGTATTTACGAAATCAAGCAGAATGATATGAACGTGCTTTTG
>CALDNB010000082.1 GCA_937914775.1 uncultured Clostridia bacterium | reverse complement strand
CTTGACGAAGACGGACACTATTCTTCTGCCCGTGATGTTGCAATAATGTCAAAAGAATTAATTAAACATGAGCAGATACTTCCCTTTTTAAAAATATGGATGGATACTTTAAGAAACGGTGAGTTCGGACTTTCTAACACCAATAAACTGATAAGATTTTATCCCGATGCAATAGGCATTAAAACCGGCTCCACGGGAAAAGCAAAGTATTGTGTGTCAGGCGCGGCTACAAGAAACGGACTTACTTTAATTGCAGTAGTTTTAGGTGCAGAAACTACTACTGACAGATTTGAAACTGCAAAGGCACTTTTAAACTACGGCTTTGCAAATTATTCCATAAGTGAGCCTGTAAAGAAGGGCGAAGAAATTGCAAATATTATGGTCTTAAAAGGTGAAGCGGAAAGCGTTAAAGTTATAACGGGAAACGGATATGTAAAACTTGTTCCCAAAGGTGCAGACGGTGGCTATGAACGAAAAGTAAACCTGCCTGAAAATGTAACTGCACCTGTTAACAAGGGAGACAAAGCAGGTGAAATTGTACTTTTAAAAGATGGTACTGAAGTAGCAAAAGTTCCGCTTTTTTATGCAGAAACTGTACCGAGATTGTCTTTTGGAAAAATCTTCGTAAATATGCTTAAATGCTGGGGATATAATAACGATTGATGTTGACTTTTGAATACAACGGTGGTATATTTGTGCTGAGGTGATTGTATGCTTACCAGTGTATTCAAAACTTATCCTACAGTATATGCCGTAGGTAATATGTACCAGATTTTCGTGCCTGTAACCTGCGAAACTGTTATGTGGGCACAGGTGGGAGATAAAAACTATTACGACCATTCAAACGGAACTCTTCGTTCAGGTACTATGCTTCATAAAATGACGGTACCTATGGAAGCACTAGACAGTTGTAAAAAATATAAAATATGCTACAGGATTGTAAACGAACGCCTTGCGTACTTTTCCAAGTGCGAAGAGGAAGTGGCGGTAGAGTTTGATTTTAAGCCCCTTACAAAAACAGAAAACATAAATATATACCACGTTTCCGACGCTCATAATAAAGTCGAGCCCGTTGTAAACTGCGGCACATATTTCGGTGACGACCTTGACCTTTTAATATTAAACGGTGATGTGCCAAATGACTGCAGTACCGTGGAAAACCTTGACACTATATACCTTATTTCAGGGCAGATTACAAAGGGTGAAATTCCTGCAGTGTTTGCACGGGGTAACCACGATTTAAGAGGTGTATGTGCAGAAAAAATGGCAGAGTATTCGCCAACAAATAACGGAATTTCTTACTATACTTTCAGAGTTGGGTGTGTATGGGGACTTGTTCTTGACTGCGGTGAAGATAAACCCGACGGTAATCCCGAATACGGCCACACAATCTGCTGTCATTCTTTCCGTGAGGAAGAAACACAGTTTATTAAAGATGTTATAAAAAATGCAGAAAATGAGTATGGGGCACAGGGTGTTAAATATAAAATGGTTATTTGTCATGTTCCCTTTACGCAAGTGACAAAACCGCCTTTTGATATTGAACAGGATATTTATAAAGAGTGGGCTAAACTTATAGGTGAAAATATAAAACCCCAGGTAATGATGTCAGGACATACTCACTTTTTAGATGTATATCGTGTGGGCGGTGAATACGACCATCTAGGACAGTTTTGTGATATTGTAGTTGCCGCAAACCCCTTTTACACTTCAACTATGAGAATAGAAGAAAAGTTTGAAGGCGGAGGACTTGTTCTTAATAATGATTGTATAGATGTGGTGTTTACAAATCAGGATAAGGAAGTTGTAAGAACTGAAAAAATAAAGATATAAAATTATGCGGAGTGTTCTTTGCCTTGGGCAACTATGATTGTCTTCGGCAAGTTATAAGTTATGATGTGCTTCGTACAGTTATGATGCACCTTCGGTGCAGTTGAATTTGTTGGGCAATCATATCATAACATTTGGGCAACGCCCAAATTCATAACTGTAAACTGATAACTAATATAACATAACAGAACCGTCCCCTTGTCTTAATGAACATGCCGAAATTTCTAAAAAACAATGATTTAAAGCAGGTATTTAATCAGTTATGGAATGAGTACAAGGAAAGTGGAAAAACGAATAAGAAACCCTCGAAATACGTAAGCATTACGAGGGTTTTGTTTTATTGTGTTAAGTTTAATTCTTTTAAATCTTCGTTGGTTATCTTTCCGTTATCTTTTTCAAATTGTTCAACAACAGAACGAATCATATATAATATCTGACCGCTACCGCTTCTTCCGTTGTATTTTGATACATAATAAAACTTGTTAAGTATATCACTGTCGCAGCGAATACTTAAATGCTTTTGCTTACTCATAAAATCACCTCAATATATAATAACTAAAATTGCACTAAATATACATTGATTTTACACTTTAATTGTGCTATAATGTTAAATATGCACTAATAATTAGTGCATATTTAGGTGGTGTAATTATGAGTTTAAGAATTAAAGTAAAAATCCTTTATAGAATGATTGGAAAGTTGAATTTATATCTTTCAATATGTAATTCGGAAAGTAGACGGGTAATAACTGAAATAAATAAATAAAATAGAAGAGTTAATACAAAAAATCATATGCAGAGAATAAATAAAAAAGATGCCAATACAAGATGAAAAGCACCTACTTTGTCAACGGCGGCTGCGCTTACAACAAGTGCAAGAGCCCTACCGAAAAGGCAAAGTATGGTGCTATGTAAATATCATACTACAAATAGCAACACTTTGTCAACAAGACAAGAGAACCGTCCCCTTTTATCTGCAAAAAAAAAGAAGGATACATTGGTAGTCCGAAGAGTCAAAAGAATGACTCGAACCCGTCTACGACGGCTCGGCACACCGCTGATGTTCCTTCAGAAGTTATTTTACCACAAACAACTGAAAGAGTCAAGCAATTTGGATTTAAGGCACGTCCCTAAAACCTTAAAATAAAAACAGAGGCTACCCCGATAGATTAACCTCCGAATATGAAGGTCAGGGTCCACGCATCACCTCTGTATGTATTAGTATATGTTATAAATGATAAAAAGTCAACCGCAAAAAAAGATGCCAATCATAAAACAGGCATAGACAGACGAGAAATAATTTTACCTACCTGTTCTTATGTTTGACATCTTTTATTGATATAATAGCACGAATTTACAAAAATGTCAATAACTGGAAATTATATAGTTTTAAAAAACGGCAGATTTTATAATCTGCCGTTATTTAATTAGAACTCAAACGTATATGTCTTCCCTTTTTTCATATCTAATTTAATAAATCCGTTTTCTGTTTCAAATGTTGCATTTGCCTTTTTAACGGGGCGAGGTGTTTCGATATAAAGAACACCTGATTTGTCTGCGGTAATTGAAGCAGTTGCTTTATTGCCTTTCCAGTTCATTGAAACAGTATAACCGCCTCTTGCACGAAGTTTTTTAAACTCACCTTTTTTCCATTCTTTAGGAAGTGCAGGAAGAAGAGAAAGAAGTGTGCAGTTATTATACTCCTCGTGGCTTTGAATAAGCATTTCAGCAACACAGGCGGTGAAACCGAAGTTTCCGTCAATCTGGAAAATAGGTCTTTCAAATGGCGGGTGCACAGAGAACATATTTTCCATTGTCTGCATTTTAAAGTAGTACATAATTCTGCTGTATGCTTTTTCAGAATCTTTAAATCTTGAGTAGTAAGAAAGCATTCTCTGATTACTCCACGAAGAATCACCAACTGCCCAGTTATGAATTTTACTGTCAAGTCTGTACTGAAGTGATTTTTTACATGCTTCCATAAGTTCCGGTGTTTCTCTTGTTACGTCGTAGCCGGGGAACAGGCAGTACATGTGTGAAGTTTCAATATGGTACGGATGCAACTCTTCAAATTCCTCATTCCATTCAAGAAGTCTTCCGTCTTTACCGATTTTATAGGGAGGAAGTTGTGACAGCATTTTTTCATATTTGCTACTGTCTTTTCCAAGAACTTCACATGCTTTGATTGTGTTTTTCAGCAAGTCGCCGATAATACCTCTGTCGCAGGTTGACATAGTACAAACAGAGTATTTATCTCCATTCCACACAAAGTAATTTTCGGGAGAGGTTGATGGACCTGAAACAAGATAACCGTCTTTATCATAAGTCATCCAGTCATTTAAGAATTCATAAGCACCGTCTAATATGTAGAAGTTTTCTTCCAAAAACTTCTTATCAAGAGTGTGAATATAGTGTTCCCATATATCTCTTGAAAGCCAGAAACCGCCCATAGGCCAGAAGCCCCATAAGGGTTGGTTTGATGCTTCAATATTAAATCTCCACAAGTCTGTGTTATGCCACGTCATCCAGCCCTTAAGTCCTAAACTGTTACCGCGTTCGCACAAGTCTTTAAGCATAGAGATAAGGGGCATATGACATTCAGGCAGATTACATACTTCCATAGGCCAGTAGTTCATATTTGTATTGATATTAAGTGTATAGTTTGCACGCCATGGAGCCATAAGGCTACTGTCCCACAAGCCCTGCAGGTTTGCAGGTTGTGTGCCCTCTCTTGAAGAGCATATTGCAAGATATCTGCCAAAGTTAAATGCTAATGCCGAAATATTCGGGTCTTTTTTATAGTTTTTAATTCTTTCGTCAGTTGGCAGATTACTGTCATCACCGATTGATAAATCAACTCTGCCATACAGTTTTTTATAATCTGCAACGTGACGTTTTTTCAGTTCTGCATAAGATTTTTTACTTGCATTTTCGATAACATCGGCACACAGTTTTTTATACTCTTTACCGTTACTTACGGGCATTTTATCATAGCCGTTAAAGCTTGTTTTTAAAGACATTATTAAAGTAATATCATCAGAATGAGTCCAAATTCCTCCTCCGCCGCCGTTATTCTGATATTTTCCGATAAGTTTAATACAAGAGCGAAAATGTACGCTGTTCATAATTTTTGGGTTAGGGCCAACGGGAATTACTTTTACTATTGATTTATACTGTATGCCCTCAGTTTTGTCGTCGTACTCCATAACCAGATTGTTAGGGCCTGTAAGTTCAGGACACTTGCCCTCGTAAGACATAATGTCATTACCCTCAAGGACAGACTTATTCATAAGTGATACTGACTCATAAATATTATATGTAAGAGGGATATTGCTCTTAAAGTGATATACTAAAACGTCGTCGGGGTATGATACAAATGCTTCTTTTTTAATAGTAATTTCACCCATTCTGAAAGAGGAAGATACTACACCGGTATTTAAGTCAAGTTCTCTTTTATAGTTTGAAATTTTCTGTTGTGGGTGGATTATATCAACGTAGATACTTCCGTATGACAAAAACGCTTGTGTTGAATGGTTTTCCATACAGGCAGAAGTCATTTTTGTTGCTTCGTCATACTTTCTTTCTGCCAACAGTTTTCTTATTTCTGCCAACTGCTCTTTGGTCATTTTTGATTTGTAGTTATTGGGGTAACCTGTCCAGAGTGTTTCTTCGTTAATCTGCAGTCTGTCGCAAGACGGACCGCCAAACACCATTGCACCTAAACGTCCGTTACCGATTGGAAGTGCTGATTCCCACTGGGTTGCCTCTTTTTTGTACCACAGTTTATTGTTCATTTTTAACTTCTCCTTTTTTTAGTATATCATATCTTACAAAGCCAACTATAACTGAAATTAAAATACAAATATGTGTAACAAGGTTTGCAGTTGCAACAGGTGTTGCGATGCAATCAAATGTTATCCATACAAGCATATTTAAGAAGAACAGAATTCTTGTAACTGTTGAGTTTTGTATACTTACTGCAAACAGGAATATCATTGAGCCGATAAGGGGCAGTAAATCGTTTGGTAATGTTACTTTTTGTGCAAGGTATGCAGTAACAATAAATGATGCCACATAGCCAAAGAAGAAAATTACAGTTATGTATTTTTTAGGATTCTGGTCTTTTCTTAAATAGAAGTAGTTGGTAAGTGTCTGAAGTGCACCTACGAAACAAGCAAAACCGCCAGCCATTTTTGTAGGGCCTAACAGGAAGTAACTAAGCGCTACAAATGTGTTTGAAATCATCTGTGAAATAATAATGTGTGACTGCTTTTTAAGTTGAAATCCTACAATTGCCGCTGCAGTTGCAACATAGCCGAAAATTAGTGATAAAGTAGTTAGCATAATTATACCGTCCTTTTCTTAAATAACTTTTTTATTTTTTCATTATTGCCTTTTACGTCCTCAAAGTAGAAAGACACAAAAAAGCCAATTACAACAAGGATTACGGCAACAACTAATGAATGAACAGAAGTAATTGCGCAACTTGAATTTAACACGTTAGGTATTATGGACAAGAACAATCCGAAAATTACTGAAAACGTAATTGTGTAAAAGTTTTTTATTAAAATGTGCATTACTGACGAAATAAGTACCGCACCTATTACCAGGCCCAAAAGAGCAGGAACAATAATACTTATATTAAGCTGGGCAAGAGAACTTACATAAAGTTCGTAAAGCCCAAGGGCAGAAAGAATTACTGCACTGTCAACACCGGGAATTATTGAAGACCCTGCAACCGCAACGCCAAGCAGTACTGACTGCAGTAAGTTCGGGTTTGTTACAACAGGAAACCAGTTTCTGTTTAGTGAAAATAAAAATATTCCCAAAACTGCGCCTAAGACGATTAATAAGTAGTATTTATTGTTAAATCCTCTTTTTTTAACTTCTTTGTAGAAAAGAGGAACAGTTCCGATAACAAGGCCTAAAAACAGATACCTTGTGTGGAACTCAAAATTTGTAAGCATAAAGTCAACAACTTTGCTGAACAATAAAACACCTACAGCAAACCCAAGTACAAGGGGAATTAAAAATTTGATGTTTTTTTTGAAACTCTTAAACAGAGTACTCATTGATTTTACAACTTTTTCATAAAGGCCTAAAATAATAAGCATTACGCTGCCGCTTAAACCGGGGGCAATGCCACCGATTCCTACTATTATGCCCTTTAAAAAATACATAAGATATTTCAAAAGCGGTCACTCCTAACGACTATAACAATGATACTATATATGGCATAAAAAGTCAAGGAAAAAGGAGTAAAAGTTGGTAGCGACAAAACTAGTTTTTTACTCATATTAAAAGTCGTGACAACCTCCAAAATCAATATTATATTTTTCAAACACACAAACAATTTTTTCTACAATTTCAAAATCAGAGTAATTGTTATTTTTTATTATATCTTGTATTTCTGATAAAACGCTGATTGCAACACTATCTGCGATTTTGTCAGCATCAATTTCAAAATCATCAATACCAATATTTATAAAATCTGCTATATATTTTTTTAGTAATTCAGTTTTAATTTTCATTACTACAGTCTCCTTTGTCTCATTTTTACAACCGATTATAACATAATACTATTGTAAAATCAACTTATAAAGTGTAAAAAATGAGACAAAAGAAAAAGTGGTGATAAATATGAAACAACGAACAAATACAAATGGAAAGAATCTTATAGGAGAGAGATTAAAAGAATTGCGCAAAAGGAAAAAGTTCTCGCAACGAGACTTAGCAAGGGAATTACAACTTATTGGTATTGATATGGATAAAAATGTTATAACAAGAATAGAAACAAATAAGAGATATGTAACAGATTTTGAATTACAAGCATTAAAGGAAATATTTAATGTGAGTTATGATTATTTGATTGACGGTGTTAAGTGAAAATAACTATGTTTTTTAGTGAATAGTGAATAGTACAAAAAGAAACGACAATTTCTTACGAAATTGTCGTTTCTTTTTGGTGGAAGTGTGGGGAATTGAACCCCAGTCCGAAAATACTCCGCAAAACTTTCTACGAGTGTATCGTGTGACTAACGTTCCCTTACACAGAGTTTCACACGCAATCCTCTGTATTTGGTAGCCTGACAATACCCGGTGGGAATTAAGGCATTACCCACTCGTGTTCACTGCAAAATGACGCCCTTAATCTTCTATGCAGTTCTCGAAGTAAGGACGGCTGCCGTTAATTAGGCAGCGTAAGCTAAATTATCGTTAGCGTTTAAATTTAAAATTGGGCTTTTTAAGTGGACTCCCGCCACTACTCGCTTATTTTGTTTATATATCCCCGTCGAAACCATTGCACCCCCGTACAGTTATATATTACATTAAGCAAGAGATTTTGTCAAACAAAATCTCTTGCTTTACAGTTATTTCCTCAGTGCATTATATATTATTATTGCGCTGTCGGCTTTTGTGATGTTCTGGTCGGGATTAAAGTTACCTTTTCCGTCACCATTAATTATACCCATTCCGTACATAATACATACATGGCCGATATTTTCTGTTACATCTTTAAATGGACATTTCCAGATGTTTTTCAGTTGCGCGTATTTGTCACTTCCGTTTGCTCTTGCTAAAAACACAAGGGCGTCAGATCTGGAAACGAAACCCTCGTCGTTTCTTTCGCTGTCTTTAATTATACTATAGTTTTTGGCACTTACAAATGTTCTTTCATAAATTTCATTTTGTCCGCCGCCGAAAGCACTTACCAAAAGAGTTATGAAATCTTTTTGAGTTATAAAGTTATCGGGGTTAAAACTGTCTGTTTCAAAGCCAATACCGTACTGTGCCAATGTTTCTATCTGGTTTTTTGCATAGTGATTTTCAATGTCATTATATTTTATAACTTTTCTTTTAGTAAAGTTATTGACAAATTCACCGTCATAGGGATTTATGTAGAAATTTTCGTTGCCGAAACTATATACCATAACGGCATTTTCGGAAATAGAATTCTGATTTATTTCTGCAATATACATTCTGTCATAGTTTACATTTTCAAACACGATATTTAATGCTTCGTCTTTTGTGATTACATTTTCAACAGAGGGGAACTGTGCATCGGTATATGCTATATTGTAGTTTGTAAGAATACCTGTTTCTTTATCTACTGAAACTGTTATTGTATCGCCCAGAACTTTTACGCCGTTTACATATCTCTGGAGTCTTAAAGTATTTTCTGTTTCTGCAGTTTTATATTCTTCAAAAAGTTTTCCTGCAAGTAGTTTTGCATAGTTTTCGGGAGTGTCTTTATAATCGCCTTTGCCTGAGTAGTTATTAAAAGAAATAACCGCACCTGTTTTTCCATCAACGGTGATGTTATATTTTTCGTAACCCAAGTTATAAATATATCTGTTCTGAGATTTAACAAGACTTGAGTAGTAAGGTGTTTCGTCTTTTGGTATATTTAATATTTTTAATTCTTTTAAACTTTTTTCAATTTGCTCTTTGGAAAGAAGACCGTTTATGTTAGTTATTTCTTTCATTTCTGCTTCGCTGAATTCGGATTTCAGATTTTCTGAACCTGTCATGGAATCAGCAGACATGTTATAGATGTGTCTTGCTGAATACGTATATATTTTTCCGTCAACGGCGTTAATGTACTGATTACCGTTACTTCCTAAAACATATTTTGCTACAGGTGTTTTAACATCGTCAATATAGTTGATTTCATAAACAAGTTCCATACCAAACAGGTCTTTATACGCCTGTTTTGCAGTATCCGGATCTATAAAAGATGCAGGATATTTAAGTTCTTTATATGTACTGAAATTATAGTTTCTCAAAGACAGGTCATTGGCATCAAGTGAAAGACTTCCTGCAAATTCACGTACTGTAATACCGTTTTCAATATATGACAAATTTGCAAAAACATAATTTCCGTACAAATCAATGGTATCGATTTCATTTACAACAATTTTACCCTTTAATGAGGGGTTTACAAAATCCGCAAGTTCCTGTGCGGCTTTACGATACTGTTCGGGAGTATGCTTTTTAATACCGAAACTGTCCTCGTTATTTCTTGTGTAACTGTTATAGTTTCTTACAATTCCGTTTTCGTCACAATCTACAGACAAAGTTTTTGGGTTGTCCCCTTTAGTTGACCAGTAAAAACTGTAAATGGTCTGACCGTATCTTTCCTGTGTTGAACTTTCAAAAACCTCATAACTGTTGTCAATTGAAAAACGTTGTTTAACAAGTGACAGTATTTCCTCGTAATTACCTGTATCTGCACCATAAGTTACAGCAGGTAAAAGCATTATGAGTGTAAGCAATATACAAATTATTTTTTTCACGAAAATCAACTCCTTTTAAGGTTTAGACTTATCTGTTATCAAAAAAGTTCCGCAAATTCCATATTTTTCTCCAAATTATTTTTGCAGTTCTTTGCAAGTTCGTAATTATCAAACAAAGCAAAGACGGAAGAGCCGCTTCCCGACATTACTGCACCCAGGGCACCGTAACTTATCATCTGTTCTTTTATTTTGGTTATTTCTTCGTTAGTTTCCATTACATTAAACATATTTTCTGCAATGAAACGGAGGTCGCCTTTATTAAGAGCGTTTACTATTTCGCAGGTGTCGGTATGGGCAGGAGGGGTACAACTGTCTATTACTTTAAATGCTTCTTTTGTACTTACTGAAAATTCAGGTTTTACAACTACCGTGTAACATGTGGGAAGTTTCTTTACGGGTGTCAGTATTTCTCCGATTCCTTTTGCCTCACAACATCCGCCGATTATGAAAAAGGGTACATCTGCACCGACGGTTACTGCTATTTCGCACATCTCATTATCACTTAAGTTGGTTTTATAAATGTCGTTAAGGGCTTTTATAACTGATGAAGCATCGGAACTTCCGCCGCCCAGACCTGCTTCTTTTGGGATATGCTTTTCAATGTCAATTTTTGCACCGCCCTGAATTTTAGTGTAATCAAAAAACGCTGTTGCGGCTTTATACGCAATATTTTGTTCGTTATCCATTCCTTTACATTTAACTGTAATTTCGTCACTTTTCTCTACTGTTACAATATCATACACAGGAATTTCGTGCATAACAGTATGCAAAAGGTGGTATCCGTCCTGTCTTTTGCCCACAATATCCAGGCATATATTAATTTTTGCAGGGGCTTTAACTATCATAACCGCACCTCACAAGTTTTTTTATTATTTTATCATAAAACATGCATAATTGGAATAGTTTTATAATAAATATTATCAGAAAGATATACGGAGGTATAAAATATGTTAGAGTTAAACAAGCAGGAAGCCTGTGTTGGCGAACAGTCCATTATTGCATTTTCACAAGCATATTGCGAGGGCGACATTATTGTTCCTGATACCAAACCTGATATAGCAAAAATTCTGCAGGTGTCTGCCAATGTGGTAATACAGAACAAGCATTGCGCTTATGACAGGGTATCCGTTGACGGCAAATGCGATATTTCCATATTATACATAAGCGAACATAACACGGTATGCTCAATTAACAACGTGCAGTCCTTTTCTCATGTTATAGATGCAAAAGGCGTACTGGAAAATATGGATGCTGAAATAGAAGCAGATTTGCAAAGTGTAGATTACTTTGTTACAAACAGCCGTAAACTGAACGTAAAGATGTTAATCGCAATAGACGTTAATGCCACAAACTGCATTAACAGGGATTTGTGTGTGGGTGTGTCAGGGGACAGTAATGTCCAGATGCTTAAGAAAAACATAATGCCATTTAACAGGGTTTACAAAGGTACCCAGCAGTTTACAATTAAAGAGTGTCTGGAACTTCCTGCAGGAAAGCCCGACATTGATACCATACTTAAGTCAGAAATGCGGCTTAACACATCCGACGTTAAAGTTTTAAATGACAAAATTATAGTTGACGGTAACGCCTTTTTATCTGTGATTTATCTTGATGCAAACGACCAGACCAGAATACACTATGTTGAATACGAAGTACCCTTCTCCGAAATACTGGACACATTAGGCTCAAAAGAGGGTGACGTTACCAATGTAAAAATCAAGTGTGAGCAGTTGTATGCAGAACCTGCCTGTGACAGTGACGGGGACAACAGAAGAATTAATATAGAGGCAGTGGCGTCCGCATGTATTAAAATTTACTGCGAGTCGGAACTTGAAATAATAGAAGATGCGTACAGTCCTGACTGCATAGTTAAAACAGACTGCCAGAGCGACTCTATTGACAAACTGGTGACCTGCAACAAGACGCAGGTGACGTTAAAAGATGTTATAGACCTGCCAAAAGACGTTAGTCAGGTGTTTCGTGTATGTGCAAAACCCAACATTGCAGACACTTACATCGAGGGAAACAAAGTGTGCGTGGGCGGAATAATGGAAGTAGATGTTTTATATATGGCTGATGATGGTGAATGTCCCATCAGTTGCTTTACACACAAGCACAAATTTACCCAGTATATTGAGTGCGACGGCATAAACGAAAGTATGCTTTGTGATGTGTTTGTAACAGTTGACAGCGTAAGTTACAACATTTCGGGTGCATCACAGATAGAATTCCGCATTGTGGCAACTATAGATACAAAAATTATTTCTAAATATGAAATTAATTATATTTCTGACATAACTGTTGAAGAACAACCTGTTCTGAGTACAAACAACTGTCTTATTAAAATCTATTTTGTCGGCAAGGGTGACACCTTATGGAACATTGCCAAAAGATACAGAACAACTGCCGATAAAATAATTACTGACAACAATTTGTCGGGAGAAATAGTCCCCGGAATGAAACTTATAATTGCATAAAATACTCCCCTTATCAGCCATACTGATAAGGGGAGTTTTTTATTGACATAAATTATGTATAGTGGTATGATAAAAAGATGGGGAGTGATATTTATGGAGTTTTCTGTAGTATCAAAATTTGAGCCCACAGGTGACCAGCCAAACGCCATAAAGGAACTTTCACAAGGGGTTAACAAAAACAACAGATTCCAGACACTTTTAGGCGTAACGGGTTCAGGTAAGACATATACAATAGCAAAAGTAATAGAGCAGGTACAAAAGCCTACTCTTATTTTGGCGCACAACAAAACTCTTGCGGCGCAGTTGTATGGTGAATTTAAAGAGTTCTTTCCCAACAATGCAGTTGAATACTTTGTTTCATACTACGATTACTACCAGCCAGAAGCATACATTCCCGTTACAGATACATTTATCGAAAAAGATTCACAGATTAATGATGAAATAGACAAACTCCGTCACTCTGCCACAATGGCTCTTTTTGAAAGACGTGACGTTATTATAGTTGCAAGTGTAAGTTGCATATACGGTCTTGGCGACCCTGAGGACTATACCGATCTGGTGATTTCAATGCGTCCCGGAATGGTTAAGCCAATGGGCGAAATACTGTCAAAACTTGTAGATATGCAGTACGAGAGAAACGACATTAATTTTATAAGAGGTAAATTCCGTGTGAGAGGCGATGTTCTTGAAATATTTCCGTCATCACAGTCGGAAAACGCAGTAAGAGTAGAATTTTTTGGTGACGAAATTGACAGAATTACAGAAATTAATGTTTTGACGGGAGAAATTTTAGGAGAGAGAAAGCATATTGCAATATATCCTAATTCCCACTACGCCACAACGTCGGCAAAAATGAAAAAGGCAATAGGACAGATACAAAAAGAACTGGACGAAAGAGTAAAATATTTTAACGATAATGACAAACTTTTAGAGGCACAAAGAATTGCCCAAAGAACAAATTACGATATTGAAATGCTATCGGAAATCGGTTTTTGTCAGGGCATAGAAAATTACTCAAGAATTATAAGCGGACGAAAACCCGGTACCGCACCATATACTTTAATGGACTATTTTCCTGATGATTTTCTGCTTGTAGTGGATGAATCCCACGTTACTTTGCCTCAGGTAAGAGGAATGTATAACGGTGACAGAGCAAGAAAGACGGCTCTTGTGGAATACGGATTCAGGTTGCCTTGTGCTTATGATAACAGACCACTTAATTTTGAAGAGTTTGAAAGCAAAATCAATCAGGCAATATTTGTTAGTGCCACACCGGGACCTTACGAAAAGGAACATTCTTCTAAAACAGTAGAACAGGTAATAAGACCCACAGGTCTTGTTGACCCTGAGATTATAATAAGACCTGTAAGGGGACAAGTTGATGACTTATATGGTGAAATAAACGAAGTAGTTGCGAAAAACCAGCGTGTTTTAGTTACTACCCTTACTAAAAAAATGGCGGAAGATTTAACTGCATATTTTGAAAATTTAGGGGTAAAAGTAAAGTATCTTCATTCCGACGTTGAAACACTGGAGCGTGTGGAGATAATCCGTTCACTGCGAATGGGCGAATTTGACGTTTTGGTGGGAATTAACCTTTTAAGAGAGGGCCTTGACATACCCGAAGTATCCCTTGTTGCCATTTTAGACGCAGACAAAGAGGGCTTTTTACGTTCCGAAACCTCTCTTATTCAGACTGTAGGACGAGCCGCAAGAAATGTTGACGGCAGAGTTATTATGTATGCGGACAAAATTACAAACAGTATGCAGTATGCAATAGACGAAACCAACAGACGAAGAAAAATTCAGGACGATTATAATAAGGCTCACAATATTACCCCAAGGTCTGTTACAAAAGACGTATTTGGCTCTATTGAAACTGTAACGGCGGTAAAAGAGGAAGAGCAAAAACAAATACCAAAAGATATAGACAAGGAAATAATAAGGTTAACAAACGAAATGCAGATTGCCGCATACGAGTTGCAGTTTGAAAAGGCGGCAATACTCCGTGATGAAATTAAACGGCTTAAAGGTGAGTTAAATGAATGAGAATATTGTAATTAAAGGTGCAAGAGAGAATAATTTGAAAAATGTGGATATTACATTACCAAAAAACAAATTAATAGTAATGACTGGGGTATCTGGCTCTGGAAAGAGTAGTTTGGCATTTGATACTATTTTTGCTGAAGGACAAAGAAGATATGTAGAAAGCTTATCTGCTTATGCAAGACAATTTATTGGGGGAGTAGAAAAGCCTGATGTTGATAGTATAGAAGGGCTTAGCCCTAGTATTTCAATCGACCAAAAAACAACAAATAAAAATCCTAGAAGTACAGTTGGAACAATTACTGAAATCTATGACTTTTTAAGACTTTTATTTGCTAGAATTGGTATTCCATATTGTCCGACGCATCATGTTCCTATAAAAAGTCAAAGTATTGAGGAAATGACAAATAAAGTTATGGACATGGAAGTTGGAACTAAGTTAGAAATATTGGCTCCAATTATTCATGGAGAAAAAGGGACACATAAAGATGTATTTGACGATTTAAGAAGTAAAGGTTTCTCGCGAGTTCGAGTTAATGGGGAAAGCTATCAATTAGAAGAAGAAATAGTTTTAGAAAAAAATAAAAAATCTAATATTGATGTAGTTGTTGACCGCGTTGTGGTTAGAGATGAAGAACAGGGAAGAATATTTGAATCCATTGAGGCAAGTACGAAATTAGCTCATGGTAAAGTGGTTTTACATGTGGTTGGTGGAGAAGAAATTTTAATGAGTGAAAATTATGCTTGTATTCATTGTAATTATTCTATTCCAGAGTTAGAACCAAGATTGTTTTCGTTTAATAGCCCTTATGGTGCTTGTCCTGAATGTAAAGGACTTGGTACAAAATTAAAAATTAGTGAAGACTTGATTGTTCCGGATGTAAATAAAAGTTTAAATAAGGGTGCTATCGTAGCATATAATTTAGATAACAATATTTATAGTCAAGCCATGCAAGCAGTTTGTGAAAAATATGGTATTGATATGAATATGCCCGTAAAAGATATTCCAAAAGATAAATGGCATATGATTATGTATGGTAGTGATGAACCAGTGGCAATAAAATATGTTTCTAAAACTGGTAATGTTCGTTATACAAATGATTATTATGAAGGTGTTGTTCCCAATTTAGAACGACGTTATATGGAAACTACAAGTGCATGGATTCGAGAATGGCTAGAAGGCTTCATGGTAGAGATGGATTGTGGGGAATGTCATGGGACTCGCTTACAAGAAAGTGTATTATCAATTTATATTGAAAAAAAGAATATTTATGATATGACAATGATGAGCATTAAAGAGTTAAGAGATTTTTTAAGAACATTAAAATTAACTCCCGAACAAGAAAATATAAGTCGTTTATTATTAACTGAAATTGACAATCGTTTGTCATTCTTAGTTAACGTGGGTTTAGAGTATTTAACTT
>CALDNB010000081.1 GCA_937914775.1 uncultured Clostridia bacterium | reverse complement strand
GCTTTCTGTTCGGCTGGGTGTGCAACTCATCGAAAACAACACCGTGGGTATTGAAACCGTGCTTGTTGCCAACATCAGCGGAAAGCACCTGGTAGATACTGCCCGTAGGCTGATAGATGAGCCTTTTCTGGGAGTCCAGGATTTTGACTCGTTTGGAGAGCGCCGGACACATACGCACCATATCGGCAGCCACCTCAAATACGATGGATGCCTGCTGGCGGTCAGCGGCACAGCCATAAACCTCGGCACGTTCCTCTCCGTCACCGCAGCAAAGGAGCAATGCCACCGCAGCGGCAAGTTCTGACTTGCCCTGTTTTTTCGGAATTTCAATGTATGCCGTATTGAACTGACGGTAGCCGTTTGGCTTGAGCGTTCCGAATACATCTCGAATAATCTGCTCCTGCCAGTCTATCAGTTCAAACGCTTTTCCCGCCCATGTGCCTTTTGTGTGGCACAGGCTTTCAATAAAGGCTACTGCGAAGTCGGCGGCATCTTCATCGTAGTGGGAATCCTTCGCCTTGAATTTCGTAGGCTTATACTTTTTCAGTTTTCTCAAATGCCGTCACCTCCTCAAAATGGCATAAAAAATAGCCGCCACCGTAATCGGTGCGACCGCGCATACGAGGAACAGAGCCTCACGGCTCCGTCCTGCCCTTACAGGATTTTTTAATTATGTTCGTTCAGTAAAATGCAGAGTGCGAGGTTTGCTTCTTCTGTGGCAGGTTCGATGTCCCAACCTCTGTCATAGTTTGCAATGATTTCGCCGTCCAGTTTTAGCATCAGCTTGCCGATTTTACCGCCGTTGATGCCGTACTGACTTCCGGTTTCGTAGACCCTCAGCCAATAACGGACAGCCTTGTAACCGCCATCTTTCTTTGGTATGCCGATAGTTCCTTCTTTCCACATATCAATCCACCGACCTTTCTCCTGTGAGAATGAACTGGACGTATTCCTTTCGGTGTTCCTCAAGGTAGACTACCAATTCGTAAAAATGCATCTCGTTGGCAATGTACTGCACCATCGGAACATCAAACATATTGGTTCGCCCTGTGGCGCGGATGGCGAGAATTTGCTCTTTCACTTTAGTATTCATCCGTGCAGACCTCCTTGCCCATAAGCAGTTCCGTATAGATTTTTGTGTAGCGTTCACATTCGCTACCCTCGGAGCCTGCGATGGCACGAAGGTAAAAATCTGCTGCTTCTTTTCTGCTGTCCCAAGTTTCCGTCTTGCCGTAGCAGGTAATTTGCACTGCATCCAGTTTTCGACAAAAATCGACACCGTACACCACATTCAAACCGGAACCAGTGTCCCATCTGACCATGATGGAGGCGGTATCATCCACGCCTCTGACCGTACCCCTTGTTCCAATCGGAGGGGCCTGTTCATCGTCCATTCGGACAAGTTCCACTCGGCAACCTACAGGGTAATCCCTGCGTACCTTTTCAACAATCTCTTTATTCGGAAATCTCATTCTTCGCACCTCCCTTGAAAGCACTGCTGCCGGAAAGGTTGCGGAGCAGGATTTTTCTCTCGGTCTTGTATTCGCTGCCGATAAAACCGAGGCGCAGGAGAAAGCATCGGAATGCGTATTTCTCATTATCCACTGCCTTTTCCGTGGCGCTGATGCGTTTCTGATTTTGGCTCATCTCACAAAGGGCTGCAATGAAGTGGCTGTATGCCTTGACCTCATCTGCATCAAGTCCATCTCCAAACCAGGGGAAGGAAACCCTGTCCTCTCCGATTTCAATCGGGGTTGCGTCTATGCCCAGGGCCTTTTTGATAAGGCTGCCCTTGGCATCCAAAAGGTTCGTCAGATTTCCGAGGGAAACCTTATCCAAAGGAATCGCCACCGTAAGCCCCACGTTTCCGTCCTGTTGCTCAGTGCTGGTTGGGGCAAGGTAATCCGGCGGGCAATCTTCCGTCGGCTCTTCGCCGTTTGTGACGGGTTCCTGTGGTTCTCTGTCATACTGAGATGAATCGTATTCAAAGCCTTCATCGTGAAGATGCTCCAAAAGATTCTCGATGACCTCGCTGTCTGCCATATCGTCAAACAGAAGATTTCCTTCTCTGTCAATTGTGAAGTAATCCACTTCGTATGCGCAGGAAGGGACTCCCTTATACCTGCAGGTTTCTCCAAGCCAATCGGCTATGGTCTGTGCCAGTTCCTTGCGTTTTTTACCGGGAACAATGTAATGAATTTTCATGTGCAAAACCTCCTTCGTTTTGGTAGTACACATATTCGCTCTAAAGCCGATAAATAGCAAGTCATATGTGCAAAATATAAGGGAGAATACTTGTAAAATTACACCCCGACCTTTTGTGTATAGTACACGATACCCGTCAGCACATACACCACATTCGGCAGTGCCACACCGTTACCCCACATCTTATACTCAGCCGAGTCGGAATGCGGGTTCTGCAGCCACTTAAAGATTTGTTTCCGTGTTTTCGGTTTGCTTGATGTTCCCACAATCTTACGATGTGTTTCAAAGATTTCTGCCCAACGGGTGAGTTCCTCTTCCGAGGGTAGTTTTACACCAAGGTCATCGCACCACCAATCCGGAAATCCCTGGAGCCTTGCACATTCCGTAGGTGTCAGCCTGCGGACAATGTATTCCAGATCCGCATCGGTGTCATTGACCAGCGGAGGGTCTTTGTAATCTGTAGCTACTAAAGTATTGGCAAGTTCCTCCTCCGCAGAGGTAAAGAACGATGCCTTGCTGCTTGAGTAGGTGGGAACGGCAACCGCATCGGGTCCCGTGGCTTTCAGCGTGGAATTGACACCCTCATCACTGATGCCCATATTTCTTGCAAAATTCTGACCGCAGTTATAACTTTCACGGTCGATGGCATAAACCACTGCGTGGCGGTCTACAGTATTTAAGGTGTACATTACATCACTTTCAGCATAACCGTTGCCGTGGTGGGATGGCCTTGAGCCGTTGCCCTCCACAATAGCAATGCCACCCTGGTTGCAGGTAGGATTCCCACCGTTGCCGTCCAGGGTTCGGGATGTATCTGCTTTATAAAAACCGCTGTTGGGGTTGGCTGATTTCATGGCATTGCTGTCCTTGGAACAGACACCAAAGGCTGTCGGTTCTACAACAAACGGCTGATTGTTACCTCCGGTGCCATAGGTTGCAGCAACGGTCTGTGCCACATCAAGCGGTCCCACATAACGGGTATCCTGTGAATGGTTTTCATATACGGTCGCAGGAACAACTCCTGCTCGGAGTGTCGGAGATTTCTCTGCCTCATAACCGATGCCTCGGCTGTCAGCGGAATGTTCCGTACAAAATCCTGCCGATTCCATAACACAAGGTGGGTGATGCGCCGCCGCACGTAAGGTGCAGGTGAAGTCCTCGGTCACATCCATACGGTTGCCTCCCTGGTCATTTAATACGATGCGTCCATCTTTGCCTGTCTCATGAGTGCCTTCTTCAGAAGTCCCGGCAGTTCCTTTCCACGGGCATCGGCTCGGTTCAAGATTCCCAAACAGGCCTTCTGACTCAAATAATATTTTTCCGGCACACCCACCATTAAAATCTGCGACAAGATAGATACGCCTTCTTCTTTGGGGGACTCCCCAAAACTGCGCGTCAACGCATCTCCATGCGATGCTGAAATCATCTCCCAGGATTTCTCCTGCTCCTGTCCATTTTCCTTTCGGAGGGCAAGAAACAGCATAGTCGCCTTTGACGGACGCGACTGCTTCGAGGACGGCTTTGAAATCTTCTCCTGCGTTTGAGGAGAAGGCGCCGGGGACATTTTCCCACACGATGTATCTTGGATACTCACCACTGGTTTTACACCTCATTTCTTTTACAATTCGGATTGCTTCGTAAAACAGACAGGAACGCTCACCATCAAGACCGCTGCGTTTTCCCGCCACGCTCATATTCTGGCAGGGACTGCCGAAAGTAATGATGTCCACGGGTTCAACTTCTGCGCCGTTGATACCGGAAATATCTCCGAGGTGCTTCATCTGCGGAATGCGCCTGCTTGTTACACGAATAGGAAAAGGCTCAACTTCCGATGCCCACAAAGGGGTTATACCGGAAATCAAGCCTCCCAAAGGAAATCCCCCGGAGCCGTCAAAAAGGCTGCCGAGGGTCATAGGTTTCTTATTCATTTGCACCAACCTCCTTCACAAGGTCGGCAAAAGGTATCTGCACACCGTTACGGATAACAAAGACACCGTCTGCATCACCCGTATCTTCCACATATCTGCGGAGGATAACCGATGCGTACTTTTCATCCAGTTCCATCGTATGGCAAATGCGTCCTGTTTTTTCACAGGCCATCAAGGTGGAACCACTGCCGCCGAAGGTATCGACCACGATGGAATTCTCACGGCTGGAGTTGCCGATAGGGTATGCCAACAGGTCGAGTGGCTTGGAAGTCGGATGATTCTTATTTTTCTTCGGCTTATCAAAGTTCCAGATAGTGGTCTGACTTCTGCCTGCATTCTTACTCCAGTAATGCTTGCCGTTCTGAAGGAAACCGTAAAGCACAGGTTCGTGCTGCCACTGGTAATCACTTCTGCCAAGCACCAAAGAGTTCTTAACCCAGATGCAACAGCCGGAAAGATGGAAACCCGCATCAATAAATGCCTTTCTGAAATTCAGACCTTCCGTATCTGCATGGAACACATAGGCAGCACCGCCTTTTTCCAGGTGGGCGGCCATATTCTTAAATGCAGCAAGCAAAAATTCATAGAACTTTTCATTTTCCATCTTATCGTTTTTAATGGATAAACCGTCGGAACTCTCAAACGCCACATTGTACGGAGGGTCTGTCAGAACAAGGTTTGCCCTCTTGCCATCCATAAGAGTGGCAACATCATCGGCGTTGGTGGCGTCACCACACATGAGCCTATGTCTGCCCACTGTCCATACATCACCTTTTTCGACAAAAGCCGCCTGTTCCAGGGCATCACTCAAATCGAAATCGTCCTCTTCCACATCGGAGGTATCATCCCCAGCAAAAAGGTCTGCGATTTCATCATCGTCAAAGCCTGCAAGACCGATATCAAAATCCATGCCCTGCAAAGCCTCAATTTCAATTCGTAACAGTTCTTCATCCCAGCCTGCGTCCATAGCCATACGGTTATCAGCAAGGATGTATGCTTTTTTCTGCGCCTCGGTAAGATAGTCCACAAAAACGCAAGGCACTTCATCGATACTTTCCTCCTTGGCTGCCATCACACGTCCGTGTCCGGCAATGATGCCGAAATCCTTATCAATAATGACAGGATTGATAAAACCAAACTCACGCAGGGAGGAACGCAGTTTCATAATCTGCTCCGGAGAATGGGTACGGGCATTATTCACATACGGCACCAGTTTTGAAATGGACACTAATTCCAGTTGTGTAGTTGTTCTTCCCATATGCGCCCTCCTTAGTACAGACCCCATTCAGCGAACTTTTCAAATCCGCCAAGTTTCTGTATAAAATCCTTTGCAATGGCAACCACCTCGGAATAAGGGATGCCGTCAATCGTATCATCACCGATGGCGCAGCACAGTTCCACAGGTCTGCCTGTTTCCTGTGCCTTTAAGAAAGCGTAGATATTTACAGACACATCTGCCTTGGAGAGGTCCTTGCCGTGAAGACCACCGCCTGTTACAGAGTCAGCCATATCACTGCCAAGTTTACGGTTGGTAGCACCTGTATCCACATCGGTGCCGCCGGTCCAATCTCCGAGCGGGTTAATCTCCGCATCGTGATAAAGCATCTTCAAATC
Source organism: uncultured Clostridia bacterium (assembly GCA_937914775.1). Classification (GTDB taxonomy): domain Bacteria; phylum Bacillota; class Clostridia; order Monoglobales; family Firm-18; genus RGIG1864. The sequence goes on along the minus strand of CALDNB010000081.1, from coordinate 236 downwards.
TTCTGTTTTTACATTACTCTGACAGATGATCAGGCGAGCGCCGTCCTTGATATACTTTCCGTCATAAGGGCATCTGCCATAAATATCACGGGCAATGCGGGAAAGTTCCCTCTGCTCCGGTGTCAGAGGCATACCCTTGAAGATACCGTTGTCACCGCAACGGACACCATTTTTCTGATTGTCCGTCTTTGTAGAGATTCAGCACAACCTTATTCGCAAGAGGGCACCATACTTTA